>JAGAAZ010000107.1 GCA_017614895.1 Bacteroidaceae bacterium
AGAATATTTGTTTCACTATTGCTTCAGATGTCAAGAATCCGCTTTGTGGAGAGCAAGGTGCTGCTTATGTGTTCGCTCCGCAGAAGGGTGCCACCCCTAAGATGGTTCAGCAATTGGACGAACGGGCAAGGCTGTTTGCAGAAGAGTCTGCCAAGCAGTTTGGCTACGACCGTCAGGATATGCCTGGGGCTGGTGCCGCTGGCGGATTGGGCTATGCTTTCCTGCAATATCTGAACGCAGCGTGCCGCTCTGGCATCGACCTCTTGCTCGAAACCATCCACTATGAGGAGGTGGTCGGGGATGCCGATCTTGTCATCACAGGCGAGGGTTCTGCCGACCGTCAGACGTTGATGGGCAAGCTGCCCATGGGCATCCTCCTGCACTCGGGCAGCACGCCCGTTTGTCTGATAGCAGGACTAATCGCCGACAAGGATGAACTCTTGAATGCTGGCTTCGCCCATGTGGAGTGCATCAACCCTGACGGCATCTCCCTTGACGAAGCCATGCGGAAAGAAGTGGCAACACGGAATATCATTTCAGCTGTTCCAACAGTTCTGCGAGGGCATCGAGGTTGCGAGGTTCCACCTTTACGTCAATCAGGTTGCCGTTGCGATCAAAAAGTTTGTAGGTAGGGAATGAATGGACATTCAAGTGTCGCTCGATGGCAGACTGCTGGTGATCGGGCAGGTTGTAATGAGCCACGTTGTCGCCAATCACGTTATATTCCTTGATGACTTTCTCATACAAATCCTTTGGACTTTTGTTGGCAAGATAGAGATACTCGATGTCGTAGTCTTTCAGCCGTTCATATTCTTCTTCGGAATGGCTGAGTGCCTCCTTGCAGGGACCGCACCAAGTTCCCCAAAAGTCTATGAGCACGAACTTTCCTCTGAATGGTTCGAGGATTTTCTGTAGCAATGCCTCACCCTCAGAGATGTCCTTGAGATCGTCGGACGATTTCAAGCTGGGAGAATTTGAGATGTCACGTTGTTGCAGGCGCTGCTGAAGGGCTGTGTATTTGTCGTTTATTTTTTCCAGCTCGGCACGTGCATGCGGCATCTTGACATAGTCTCTCTCTATCAGGGCAAGGGAGAGGGAGTCGAAGGGGGTTCTCATGCCTTCTATCATTTCGCATAACATGCGGGTAAAATAAACATCGCGCAGCGGATACTCGCATCCCAAAGAGTCCATCATCGCCTGAATGATTTCCAGATTCCCTTGTTGGGGGGTGTGATATTCGAGGTAGGTTCCCATGAAATAGGCGAAGTCGTCGTAGAGTGTGTAGGGTTTGGTGGCTTTCTGCCAAAACTCCTTGCTCACAATGTCCATATACTCCTGCGGAAGCTTGTTGTCGTGCATGAAGTACATGGCTTGCATCATCGACTCGCCCTGAATGT
Source organism: Bacteroidaceae bacterium (assembly GCA_017614895.1). Lineage (GTDB taxonomy): Bacteria > Bacteroidota > Bacteroidia > Bacteroidales > Bacteroidaceae > Minthosoma. The sequence continues at coordinate 1,398 of JAGAAZ010000107.1, forward strand.
TCTGAAGCGCACCTTCCGCATAGTCGATGTAACGTTGCGAGAGCGTCGGATGCTCGGCAATACGCCGTTGTAGTTCAGCCGTCCAATGGGCACGTGTTCTGTCTGTCTGAGCCTTGAAGTCCATGGCATCCACCTTACCGCCCTGGCTAAAGTCAATGCGGTCGTGTCTGCCTTCAGTAGGATGTGCCAGCAGTTCATTTTGCAACCGCACATTGTCGCCCATCCACAGTTTCTGCCCCGTCTTGAAGTCATACAGGAAGAAATAGGTCTCACCTGGTTCTGCCACACTGATAAAATCGGGGCGGCTCACGTCCAGCCATATCTCTGAGGTGTTGATGACAGGAAAACGAAGCGTGAAGCGTCCCAAGGAATCCATTTTTGTGTAGAATTCCTCTGGTTCGTCGGTGATGAGGCTGTTCCAGGTCAACCCGAACTCGCTTCCTTTCTGCCATTCTTCTTGAGGCATATCTTTCAACCATCCTACGATGGTCACGCTGTCGCCTTCTCTGTAGCCATTATCGACAAAGCCCGTGCGCATATCCTTGGTGGGATAGTCGGGCAAGGTGGCTGTGGTGATGGGGGTACAGAGGACGGGCTTCTGATGACCGATGGTCATGCTGCGCAGTCCCTTCTTGGGTTTGCCCACCTTGATGGTGGTGCCGTTGTCAAGGGTCAGCAGGTACGTGTCCTTCTTTTCAACTTGATTTGCGATGTCCCATACTTGATTGGCATAGATGACATGGTTTTGTGTGATGCCGATGAGCCAGTCGCCCGTTGTTTCATTGCGCCAGTAGGTGTCTGCCAGCGCGTTCTCTGCAATTTGTGCTACCCCTGTAGCAGCAACAAGGGTAAGGAGGATTGTCGAAATAGTTTTCTTGTTCATATTTGCTTTTTTGATTGTTCCTATCTCCTATACGCTCATTTTGTGGAATACTTAAGTTCAAATTCACACAAATTTTTCAAAAAGTGGAACAAAGGTACGAAAATTTGGTGAAATGGGGATAAAGTAGTACCTTTGCAGTTGAAATATTATGATATGAAGACTGAGATATTACCCCAAGAGAGTGGTAGAGAGGTGGCATTCGAGATGTGGATGTCGTCGCTCCAGCCGATGGTGACGCTGGTGAAGACGTTGGACGTGAGCCGTCTGCTGAAAATGAGCAAGCGGAGGGGCATGAAGTTCAACATGCTCCTGTGCTGGTGCATCGGCAAGGCTGCCAGTGAGGTGGAAGAGTTTTATGTCTTGCCCGAGGAGGGAAAGCTGTACCGATATGATGAGCTGACTGTCAATGTGATTGTGAATAACTGCAAGGGTGGCATCAACTTTTGTGACATCCCTTTTTCTGATGACTTGCAGCAGTTCAATCAGAACTATCTGGAACTGACCACTCAGGTGGCGAAAGAATGTATGAACATTGATAAGGAAGGTCGCATGGTTGTGGGCACATCAGCCTTGCCACAGACGGAACTTGACTGCATTGTGAACCAATACAACGGCATCTACAACAATCCTTTCCTGGCATGGGGCAAATATCGCAAAGGATGGTTTAAGACCACACTGCCCGTATCGTTCCAGTTCCATCATGTCCAGATGGATGGAGGACAGGCGGTGCGATTTTTGGCAAAGGTGCAGCAGGAAATAGACGAATTACCATACTGAAATCTATCAAAGTTATTATTATACCTTACAAACATACAAACATGAAAAGATTTACTAGCTTTATTTTTGCGCTGCTGGCGGCTTTGGTCATGCACGCAAGTTTACACATCGTCCTTGTGAAAAATTCACCTTGTCAGACGATAACAGGATTTGGTGCTGCCTGCTGTGATGGCGCCATGAAGCCCTTTGGCGATGACGTTGTGCCCGTCATGTTGCTTTATGGACCTAAGTCGAAAGTCGGACTGAACATTATGCGTATGGAAATCTCGCCAAACCTGGAAGACAAGGCTGACCAATGGGGCGACTACGATTGGAATGGTTCCCTACCCTCTGCTAAGATTGTCAAGGCGTATGGCGGCATCGTCTTCGGCACTCCCTGGTCACCCCCAGGGGAGTACAAGACCAATGGTACGGCTCAAGGCGGCAACAGTGACGATCAAGGCAATAAGCGTGGCAAGCTGCGTACGGACTGCTACGAAAAGTTCTTCCCTTGGCTGAACTCGTTCTTGAAGTGGATGAAGAAGAATGGTGTCGATGTGGATGCTGTGTCCATTCAGAACGAGCCTGATTGGTGGGTAAGTTACTCTGGCTGCCTTTATGACCCTCAGGATTTGGTAAAGCTTGTCAAGAACTATGCTTACATGCTCGACCGAGAGACCTATCCTGGTGTACGCCTTATCAGTGGTGAGAGCTTGGGCTTTACAAAGAACTATACTGACCCACTCATGCAGGATGAGGAATGTCGCAAGCACATTGACATCGTGGCAGGACACCTCTACGGTCATGCCCCTCTCCAGTACATGAAGGAATCTGCCGTTCTTCCGCTCAAGTATGGCAAAGAGGTGTGGATGACGGAACACTCCGTGTCGGATGGTCTTAAGGATCGTCTGCCCAACTGGAGTGAGCAGCTGGAGTTTGCCAGAGAACTGAACGAATGTATGTTAGCTGGTGGTACAGGCTACATCTACTGGTACATGCGTGCTCACTGGGCTTTTGTGGGAACAGGTGAGTCACAATATGGCACTGCCAACAAGAAGAACAAGCTGTTGCCACGTGGTTGGGTGATGTCTCACTTCTCCAAGCATGTGACAGGCTCCACCCGTATGGAGACCAAAGCCACTTTCACCACCAGCACGAACTCAGCCCTGGAGACATCTGCGTACATCAAGGGAGATTCCATCATCGTCATGGCTATCAACTCCTCCAGCACTAACCACGACCTGAGAATCCGATTGCCTTTCTACGTGAAGAGCGGCGAGCAGATCATCTCTACAGGTAATGAGACCGACAAACTCTGTCAGCAACAGCTTTTCACCATCGATGAGCCCGTGAGTGAATACACAGCCAGTATGCCTGCCTACAGCTTGAACACTTATGTCTTCATGATTGATCGTGATGCCTCTACAGCCATCAACGACCTGACATCCGCAGAAGGTGACGACACCAAGACCTATTACGACCTGCAAGGACGTCCTCTGCAGACTCCTCGTGGACTTTGTATCGAGAAGAGTGCTGATGGCTTCACCCGAAAGGTTTACATCAATGATTGATGATGTTCACTTAGCTTGATGCCTATCATTATATAAATTGTATAGCGATAAAGAAGACCCCCTCATCCGACTTGGACGAGGGGGTCTTTTATGTGAGTTGATATTGGAATTACCAAACTGACTCTGCGAAGTATTCGCTGTTGTAAACTGAGCTTGGGCAGAGTTCGATGAAGTCGAATGGAAGCTCGTTCTCCTCTGATTCCATCTTCTGCTGGATACGCAGGAAGTGGTCACTCTTTCCATCAGTTGTGAAGGTGCCGAAGATCTTACGGATCTGACGGCCGTTGGAGTCACCATTGCGGAGGTTCTGGTCGTTAGCTGATGGGGCTGTCGTTCTTGATCCCCATACATAGCTCTTTGGACCCTTCATCCAACCGAGGTTGTGGATAGCCTTGTCGAATGCTGCGATTGCATCTTCATCACCAAGGTCGTCATCACTCTTCCAGTTGAACAACTCTACACCATTCTTACGCATATCGAATGGGATACCTTGTGGCTCACCATCGATATAGACCTGAATAATGCCTCGAGTGGAATAACCGGCATTGGTGAACATGCGAACCTCGTAGGTACCGGCTGGTACTGATGGCAGCTTGAGGGTGAAGTCGTAACGTCCCTTGAAGAGCACCTCGTCAGCCTCGAAGCAACCATAATAGAGAGAACGGCAACGAACGTGCATACGAGTCTGAGGGCTCATGTCGAAATTACGCACATAACCTGGCTTGAAGCCGACGTTACGTCCTTGGTTGTTAGCTGGGTCAGAGTTGTTCGAACCACCAGGATATTTGTTATCACCATTTCCGTGTCCACGTGCCACCTCACCATCGGTGAGCTTCGTCATGAAGTCTGGCGACAAAGTGGTGCAGTCCATTCGGATGCAGTCATTCATGACAATTTCCTGCATGTTACGATCGTATGCCACAATGTCATCGATATAGTGATAAATACCGTTCAGACCCGTTCTCACCACTTTATAGTTCTTCTCAACCTTAGCACCACGATAGTAACCTCCACGTTCATCGGCATGGTGGCGCACACCACGACGATTGATGTAGAGACCTGGCTGAGTACCTGATGGGAAGGAGAACTTCATCAGAGAGTAAGGCATCAGCGTGCCATACCAGTCGCAGATGTCCCACTTCATACGATTGAAATTATACTGCAACTTATCATTGTTCATACATGTCAAACTGTAGTAATCGCCATAGCGGTCAAGCACATGGTAAGAGATGAAACGGTTGAGGGCATTACGACGATCGGTCTCATCAGTGACACCCGCATCTTCTGGATAGACTGGGTCATAAAGCTCATGTGCCTTGGCACGCAGGTCATCCAAGGTGACGATGCCATATTTCTCTTTCAAGATGGAGTCTGGGCACAGGAATACAGAATAGTTGAAGTAGCGCTTAGCAGGATATGCTACATTGTCGCGCTCGTTACCTGATGCCGTGAGAATCAACAGGCTTGGGTTGGTCCATGTGCAAGAGTCAATGCGGTCCTTATCGCTTTTCCATCCATAAGTTTCATCTACATAATGGTCTTGCAGGGTGTCCATGATGCCTGTCACCAGGAGGGCTCTGCTATAGAGCTGACAAGTGGAGTCTTTCAGAATCACAGCGCCAATCAGGTCGTTAGGAGAACCAACGACAGTGCTGACTGTGTGAACCACACCATTGGCTACAGAGTCATCTGCATGAGTGATCAACGAGGCTTGGTTGACATACATCGCCAAGACAGAGTCATTCTTCACTGGATCCCATTCTTGGAAAGAGTTCACACTGAGGATGTGCTCCAGCATGTTAGACTTGGGGTATGGACCCTCATTCACATCGGTAGAGAAATAAGCCGCCTCGATGATGGAGTTGAGTGCGATGGTATCGCAGTCAGCGACAGAAAGCTCTTCCACGGATGATAATCCACGTTCTGCCAGATACTTCTCCACAGCTGCGTTAGTTGGGGCAAACACGGTGTATGAGCCATACGTGCCCAACATGTCCACGAGATGAAGGTTGTACTCTCCCCTAGCCTTCTCCAGAATCTTCAAGTATTCTGAATACTGCTCACGATTCTTCAAGTAGGTAGAGGCATACTCACGCGACTGGGTGTAGTAATTTTCCACACCAGGGTCGTCAGAACAGCTGACAACCCCCACTTGAAGAGCGGCAATCACCCCCAAAGCGATTGCCCAAAACTTCATTTTAAAATTCATAACAATAGTATAGGTTTTTGTTTGTATTCTCTGTGGTAAAGCGTCTCATACATAAGTTATATGCAGATTGCGACCACAAAATTAAGGTTTTATAAGAAATTGACCAAATAAAAAGTTGCCTTTTATTCATTTTTTAACACATCGAGAATAATTGCATCGGCATTTTAAACTATTTCGGGCATTTTAGGTCTTTTGATACAGATAATTTGCAAATTTTATTTATTCAAATCTAACCGACAAACAAATGATGAAACTATTGACTAAGGTCGCGCTTGCAGCATGTCTGTTGATGGCGGGACAGACGGCTTTCGCTGCAGCTCCATGGAAGAAGGGAGCGTTTGAGACAAAGAAGTATCGAAACCTCTTCGTTGAAATGGGTTATTCGAAGAAAGATGTGGATGCCAAACTGCAGGAGGTGTTCAACGATTGCTTCTATGGCCCGAACAAGGTTTATTTTGAGGTGGGCGACTCTATGGGCTATGTGTCTGACATCAAAAATCACGATGCACGTACCGAAGGTATGTCTTATGGTCTGATGATTGCTGTGCAATTCGACAAGAAGGACATTTTTGACCGCCTCTGGCGCTGGAGCAAGAAGTATATGCAGCATCAGGACGGCATCCGTGAAGGTTACTTTGCATGGAGTTGCAGAACCGATGGCACTCAGAACTCAGCGGGTGCTGCCTCCGATGGCGAGCTTTATTTCATCACGGCACTTATCTTTGCATCCAATCGTTGGGGTGACGACACAGGCATCAACTACAAGGCTGAGGCACAGCGCATCCTCAACTGCACCATGCCAAAGGAATATGATACACCTCAACGTCAAGGTGGCTTTGGCGGATTTGGTGGTTTTGGTGGTTTCGGAGGTGGACAAGGTCAGCAACAGCAGCAGAACAATGCCGCTCCACAAAAGCAAAAGATGTTCTTGATTGATCCAGAAACCAAACTCATCACCTTCACACCAGACGGTTTCGGACAGCGATTCACAGACCCCAGTTATCATATCCCTGCTTTCTATGAGGTGTGGGCAAAATGGGCAGATGATGGCCGTGCCGACTATTGGAATGAGTGTGCACAAAAGAGTCGTGAGTTCCTACATAAGTGCACCAACGAGAAGACGGGTCTCAATCCCGACAACTGTAACTATGATGGCAGCGAGATGGAAGGCTTCGGAGGACGTCGCAACGGTGGCAACAACTTCCGCTACGACTCCTGGCGCGTGCCCATGAACATCACTCTCGATTACGAATGGAGCTGTGCTGACATGGAGTGGCAGCAGCAGTATGGTGAGAAGATTCAGAACTTCTTCTATTCTCAGGGCGTGAACGACTTTATGGATCAATACAGAACCGACGGTACCCTGCCCGAAGAAGGTGAGATTCTTGGTGCTGGCGGTTTCCGCAAACTGCGCCATTCCATCGGACTCGTTGCCACCACAGCAGCAGCATCCATGATGTGTAGCCACGACAAGAGCAAAGAATTTGTCGATGCCCTCTGGAATGCTAAGCACGAACCCTTCGAGGACGGCTACTTCGATGCCTACTACGATGGTCTTCTCCGCCTCTTCGCTTTCATGCACCTGAGCGGTAACTACCAAATCATCTTCCCTAAGAAATAAGCATTCATTAACTACATTTCATACGTATTACATCAGAGAGGCATCGGAAAATTGCTCCGATGCCTCTCTTCATTATCTTTGTAAAACAAGTTCGAATGTCCGATTAGTGCTGGCGGAAGTTCCACTTGGAGTTGTCGCTGTTGAAATCGTACTCAGCGAGGGTTGGTGTGCTGTCACCTGCTGAGTAGAGCACATACTTGGTGTTGATGCCTTCCTTGCCAGGAATCTGCTTTGGCATGATTCGGAAGGTGCCATCGGTGAGCTGCTCGATGCGCCAGAGCTGTTCAGGAGCACCTGTGTAGGCAGGAACGGTAGTTACTTCCACGTCTTCTGTAGCAGCGAGTGCACGGTCTGTACCAGCGATGGTGATTTTGAAATATGGGTTGCTCAAATAACCACCTGCCTCAGGAACGGCTGTGAGCGTCCACTTCTGGTGAGGACGGAACATATAGTCACCAATGCGAGCTGGGATGTTGCCTGAAGGCCATGTGCTGATGACATCCTCCAACTTCTGCTCTGCTACTGGCTGTGGAGGAGCAGCATTGGTCTGTTGACCACCACCGAAGCCTCCGAAACCACCTGCACGTGCCACGTTCATGCGAACAAAGTCAACGGCCAATTCGAGGGCATAACCACGACGCTCTGACTCAATCTCGTAAGTGCCTTCCTTGAGTTGGTCGCCACCAATGGGCCAACCATTCTTCCAAAGGAGAGGACGAACTGCCAAAGTGGAACGGCCACCCATGTCGAAGTCTGCCTCCCAGTGGAAAGACATCACCTCAACACCTTCGTCAATGATGGTGCGTCCGAAGTGTCCAGCACCAGTCTTGCGGTCGCCAGCAGCGATGACCATCTTGCCACCACCATGATACATGTCACGACCTACGTTGTCAATGTAAGGACCTTCTGGGCTCTTTGAACGACCTACCACAATATTATAAGTAGAGTTCACACCATCGCAGCAAGTGCCGTGTGTACCGAGGAGGTAGTACCAGCCATCGCGATAGATGAGGTCGGATGCCTCACAGTCAATGGCGATGTCCTTCTCCTTGTTTCCACTCTTACGGAAACCTGTTGCAGGATCGAGTTCGATGAGACGGATTGTGCCGAAGTAAGTACCATAGCTCACCCACAGACGACCTGTAGTTGGGTCGAGAAGTGCACCTGGGTCGATGGCATCCTGGTCTTCCATACCGTCGGAATAGCAGACCTCAACACCTTCAGACCACTTGAAGTCTGGTGACTGGGGGTCGAGGGTCTTGTTCCACATAGTGAGGATGCGACCAGCGTGACCACCACCAAGACCACCACCTGTGGCACCATAGATACAAAGGTAACGGTCACCAATCTTAATCATATCGGGAGCTGCACCACCACCAGGACGCTCAGCGCCACTGTGCCAGTTCCATCCGTCTTCAGTGATGATACCGCCACCACCTGTACCGAAAGTGTACCACTTGCCATCACACTCAGCGAGCGTGGAGGGATCGTGGATGAATGGTTGTCCTGATTGTGCCGATGCTGTTGCTGCCACAAGCAATGTGCTGGCAGCTAATATATTGCGAAGTATTTTCATGCTATTATTTGTTGTTTATGATTGAATAGTTAGTAACAGGATTACCTTTCTCGTCGAGGAAGCGAACACAGAAGTCGCTCATACCTGGGCCATTGATGATGGCACCTCGCAGCACGTTGCGTCCCTTCTTCAGTGTGACACGTGAAGACATCGCGTCGTCCTTCACCATACGGCGGTCTCCAGAGAGCAAGAGAGTCTCTTCGCCATTGAGCCACCACATGGATGCGGAGTTAGAGCCGACAGCCAGACGAACGTCCTTGATTTCCTCAGGACAGTCGATGATGGTGACAGCCCAGAAGAGCACGCCATATACCTGCTCACCCCACTTCTCAGCAAAGCGGAAGAGCTTCACATTCATGTTCTCGCTGTCGAGGGCATGCCAAGTGAGTGTCTGCTTCACAGTCTTCACTTCTGGCTGAGCGGGTTGAGCCTGCTGACCCATACCACGGCCGAAGCCTGCTGGAGCCTGTTCCTGCTTGAACACAGCTTGCACTTTCTGGCCATCCTTTGGAAGAATGGTCTGCTGATCCTTGAAGTACTGTCTGTTGAAGTGCTCACGCAGATAGCTGTCAGTAAAGACGGTATTTCCGCTGTTTGGCTTGTTGATTGGCTCGAGGAGCATCCAACGATGGATGAATCCTTCAGCATCAGGAGCGATAGGAGCAGCAGTAGCTGGTGTGAAGTACTTAGGACGGTTCTTGAAGAGCACATAGTCCACAGCGATTTCTGCATCGCCTTCGTTGGTGATCACGAGGTCAGTCACACCCTTTGGAATATAATCCAAAGTGGCAGTTTGAGTGAGCCATTGGTTTCTCAGGTCACGACGGAATCTGCCCATCATGCCACCACCCATGCCACCTCCGGCAGGAGCATTCGTGGTCTCTGGAGGAACAATATTGTCGAGAGAAATCTTGGCAAGCACCTTGCCTGTAGCGGACTTTTCGCGAATGGCGAAAGAAGTGTTGCCAGCAGCCTTGACACTGATAATCATATAGGCATCGTTGTTGATGCAGTCGAAATCAATGTCGTTGTAGCGGAGCCAGCTGCCCTTCTTTGGCAGAGTTGCCTGATAGCTGCGGAAGGTGTTGACAGTATCGATGAGCTGTGTAGTCACATCGCTGCTTGCCTCGCTGTAGCGGTCAATCTCAATCTTTTCGGTTGCCTTGTTGACACCTACACCACGCAGGGTCTCCTTCACCTCCTGGATAGTACCGTCGGCATTGAAGAAGAGCTTCTCAATACATACAGAACGACGCTTGTCGTCACTTGGTGAGAAGTCGTTGCGATGGTAGAAGAGATACCACTGACCCTTGTAGTTGATGATGCTGTGGTGGTTCGTCCAACAGCCGTTAGGATGCTCAGCCATAATGAGTCCCTTGTATTCGTATGGACCCATTGGATTCTTACTCATGGCATAGCCGAGCACTTCGGTCTTTTCCTTCACATAAGGATAAGTCAGGTAGTAGTTGCCATTGTACTCGAAAGCGAATGGACCTTCAGCCTGACGGTTTGGAAGACCTTCGAGACAGTTGACACCCACCATTTCCATTTCACGATTGCCAAACTTGACCGTTGACTTTGGATTGTCGTCAGCCAGCTCCTTCATGTTGTCCTTGAGCTTGGCACAACGTCCATTACCCCAGAAAATGTAGGCATTGCCATCAGATGCAAGGAGCACGCATGGGTCAATGCCGTTGATACCCTTGATGGATTCAGCTTCAGGAATGAACGGACCCTCTGGGCTGTCAGCGATAGCTACACCCACAGCAAAACCGCCACCAGCCTTTGGAGACGATGGGAAGTAGAAGTAGTACTTTCCATTTCTGTAAACGCAGTCAGGCGCCCACATGGAATAGGAATTCTCTCTCACCCAAGGAACTTTGTTCTGAGTGACAATCATGCCGTGGTCTGTCCAGTCGGTCAGGTTCTCAGAAGAGAACACATGGTAATCTTCCATGCAGAACCAGTCCTGACGCTGTCCAACGGGAGGCTTAATGTCATGCGAAGGGTAGAGATACACCTTATTATTAAATACGCGCGCAGTGGGGTCAGCCGAGAATTGATTACGGATGACAGGGTTCTGTGCCGATAGCGCAAGCGGCACACCCATTAGAAACATTGCAATTAGGTGTTTCATTGGCTAGTAATAAAGTATTGATAAAATTGATAAAGTGTCAAAAAACTTTGCAAAGATAGGAATAAAAAATTATCCCATTAACATATTTGACATATTATTTCTTAAAAAGTTTACTCCCTTCTCATAGAAAAGTTATTTTTTTATAAAATCCAGCTCGCATTCGTCCTTTTTGACACATAAATATTGAGATTGGAGTATTATTCGGAATAAAATTCGTAACTTTGCCCCGCAAAATGGCAACACACATTAAACATATCTATTTATTGGTGCTTCTGATGCTGGCATGGCTTCCCTTGTCAGCACAGGATGTGTCTGCTAATGAGGATTCTGCAGCAGTGGACCTTCGATTGGATTCCATCGAAATTTCCATCTTGACATGTACCCCAGGCAAAGACATGTATGCAAAATTCGGACATACGGCTTTGCGTGTGAGAGATTACACGATTCAGCGAGATGTAGTCTTTAACTATGGATGTTTTGATTACAATGCCAACAACTTTGTATTGAAGTTCCTCTTGGGTCAAACGGACTATCTATTGGATGCAGAGGAATTTGAATACTTGAAATATCGGTATGGAATGCTGGGCAATGGCGTATCGGAGCAAGTGCTTAATCTGAGTCAAGAGGAAGCAAATCGTCTGCTGGCATTGCTGTTGGAAAACCTTCGCCCAGAGAATCAGGAATACCGATATAATTGGCTGTACGATAACTGTACAGAACGTGCTCGTGACGTCATAGAGAAGGCTGTGGACGGACATATAGAATATGCAGGTGTGTTGGACGAAAACATGACCGTACGTGACATGCTGCACAAGTGTCTGGAGAAATCTCCTTGGGTGTCGTTTGGCATTGACATGATTTTGGGTGACGAGATAGACAGAAAGACCGACAAACGCATCCTGATGTTCCTACCGAATGTGTTCAAAACAGAATCGGATGGTGCATATATCGTGAAGAGCAATGGCGAACGGCTTGAATATGTGTCTGGGAGAAGCAGCGTGTTGGAAGACACCAATGCACCAGACGAAGCTTACGTGTTAGGCTCTCCCCTGTTCGTGTTC
>JAGAAZ010000108.1 GCA_017614895.1 Bacteroidaceae bacterium
ACAAGCTGAAAGCCGTGAAGCGAGTGATGTACGGGAAGGCTGGAATCGAACTGCTGAAGAACAAACTCGTGTTGGAGCATATGCTCTTCAACTAAATTGAAGAAGATCCCTTAAGGGTAACAAAAATTTGCTGCCTAGTTAGGAAAAACTTTTTCTCTCGTAGGGGCGCAAAAAAGAGACGACGGCTCGCTGTTCTTTTGCCGCCGTCTCTTTAATGCTTTGCCGCCGTCTCTTTGATGCTTTGCCGTCGGCAATTTAAAAACAGTCGCAAACACAAAAAAGAAAGCGCAAACAAATCGATAGGGTTTGTGTGATTATATCATTTTAAGGAAATCCGAGTATTTCAGAATTGGTATTCCTGCATGGGAACCCAATTCTGTCAGGTCTTTATCTCCACTAATGATGTAATCGACAGGAACACTTTCTGCCATTGACAACAGATAAAGGTCTTTGATGTCACGAATGGGCGATTTCGCCTCAATCGTGATGTCTGTCATCAAGCACACATCATCCACCATCTCAAAGAAAAAATATCGTGTTTCTGCTGATATGAGTTTGTCAAATTTTGGACGAGAAATCACATCGCGAATCTCGCCCAATAACTGTTCGCTCATATATATCTGAATATCGTGACGACACAACACATCAACAAGCGAAGCCAATCGCTTACCTATCATGAATGAAATCCATAGGTTGGTGTCAAACAATACCTTCATGCTCCGTATCTTACTGCATTAACTTCTGCTGCAATCTCCTCATCTGTCATGACTGGAGACTTGGGGCATGACTGGATAAAGCGCTCAACAGAAGAACGGCGTGTGCGTACCTGCCACCCCATTCTTGAAGCCAAAGCCTCCATGAAACTTCTGTCTTTCACGGGCACTGATAATACAAAATCTTCCATCGTAATCCGTTCTTAATCACATTAACATTTGCAAATTAACCACTTTTTTCATTATCCTCCAAACTTTTCTCTAACTTTTTTTCAAACAAAGGCCGAGTATTCCTCAGCAGAGGCGGGTTATTCACAGATAAGCGTTCATTATTTGCTGCCTAGTTAGGAAAAACTTTTTCCCTCGTGGGGTAGCAAAAACTTGTAGGCTATCCGTTTCAGGAAGACTAGGCTATCCGCAATATTTTGAAAGTTTAGAAATATATTTTGCAAGTTTCAAAATATTTTTCTAAACTTTAGAATTTCATTTTGAAACTTGCAAAATTTTGTGGACACGAGAGGGTCCTGATGTTGAAGAGGGGGGAGTTGTTTATTTGATGCCCAACTTCTTGGCGATGTTCTTAGGAATGGCATCCTTGTGGACGAGGATGTTCAGGGTCTTGTATGCCACGAAGGCCTTGGATGCGTACCACACGCCTTTGTATTTGTAGTCGGTACCCCATGAGTTCTTCACCATGAAGTATTCCTTGCCGTTCTGGTCTTTGGCGAGACCATAGATGAGCATACCGTGGTCGTCGGTGGTTTCCCAGTTGTCATATGCCTCTTGGCGCATCTCCTGAGTGACTGTGATTTCAGGCCAAGGACGAGCAGTGTAGGAGGCGCGGTTGTTGAGGGCTCCTGTGTAACCAAACCAGCGTTCGTAGTCGCTGCCATCCGTCTCCTTCGCTTTCTTCAGATCGGGGCAGACAGCGATGCCGTCACGAGAGAAACCGTTTTCGCTGACATCGGCACCCCATGCGAAAGTGTAGCCTTTGTCAATCGCATTTTCCATCACCTCCATGAACTCGTCGATGGGCAGGTTGTAGGAGAGTCCCCAACGCCAGTTGTCCTGCACCTCGATGATGAACTGCTCGTAGAAAGGATGATGAGAGAAAGAGGCGAGGCTGATGTAGTCGTCCATATTCAGACCTGTTGATGCCATGAAGGTCATGGGTGTGTAGGTCTTGCCCTTGTAGGTGAATTCGGTAGGACATTCGCCCAGATAAGCATCGAGTGTAGCGTTGATGGGCTTGAACCAAATAGGGGAGAGCTTCTTCTGTTTGCTTTTGGCTACAGCGTCCACCATTGGTTCCAGAATGTTGAAGAACTCTGTGAAATTGGGCAATGAATCACCCTGAAGTGTGCCTGGCTCTGGCATTGCTGACTGTGGAATCATGCCGTAGTGCTTCATGCAATAGACGCAGTCGTAGAACGAGCCACCCTGACTGAAGTCCATATCACCATGCAGACGTACTGTCGCCTTAGCACGGTCTTCGTAGGTCTTGTGGGCGAGGTACATCTCAGAGAAGTCCCACTCGCCTTTACCCATGCGGAGCAGTTCTGCCTCAAAGAATCCCAGCGAGGAGAATGCCCAGCAAGTGCCTGAGTTGTTCTGGTTCTTGGTGGATGTGATGGGGAGTTCCTTCACAACGGTGAACTGGAATCCTTCGTCTTTCTTCTCTTCTTGTGCGAAGAGGGTAGTGCCGAGCATCAAGAGCGCGGTCAATAAGATTGTCTTTTTCATCATGTTATTATTGTTTGTTAATGAATTCTTCTAATTCAGGAATGTGGTAAGGAATCACCTTGTCGCCAATGATTTGGCAACCTGTCTCCGTGATGATGATGTCGTCTTCCAAACGCACGCCACCAAAGTTTCGGAACGGTTCGATGGCTTCGTAGTTGATGAAGTCCTTGTGCATGCCTTGACTCTTCCAGAGATCGATGAGGTGGGGAATGAAGTAGATGCCAGGTTCATCGGTCATCACGAATCCTGGTTGCAATCGACGTCCGCAACGCAAGCAGTTCAGACCGAATTGGGTGGAAGGTTGCACTTCGTCGTCGAAGCCCACGTAGTTCTGTCCGAGTCCCTCCATATCGTGCACATCCATTCCCATCATGTGACCGAGTCCATGTGGCATGAATAGGGCATGAGCACCAGCTTGCACAGCTTCATCTGTGTCGCCCTTCATCAGTCCGATGGCTTTCAGATGGTCGGTGAGGATGCGACAAGCCCCCAAGTGCATGTCGAGCCATTTCACGTTGGGTTTGGCATTGGCGATGACCCAGTCGTGGGCTGCCTCCACCGCTGTGTAGATGTCACGTTGCTGTTGTGTGAATTTGCCTGAAATAGGCGTGACACGGGTGTTGTCTGAACAATAGTTCTCCTTACTTTCTGCACCAGCATCACACAGCATCAGACGACCTGCCTCCATAGGTGTGTGGCTGGGGAAACCGTGCTGAATCTCGCCGTGCATGGAGAGAATGGATTGGAAGGAATAGCGGTCGCCAAGACTCATGGCGATGCCTTCAATGATACCAGCGATATGCTTCTCTGTCACACCTGGTGCACAGAGTTTCATCGCTGTGGTGTGCATCAAATAGCCGATGTCGGCAGCATTTTTCAGTTCCACGATTTCCTCTGGCTTCTTGATGGCACGCATATCCACAATGGCTTTGATGAGCTTCACCGATGCTTTCTCCTTCGACTGCAAAGGATGGATGCCTATGAGGTCTGCCAACTGAATCATCAGGTCATGACGGCATTGAGGCACGAAGTGAATCGTCTGCCCTTTGGCTTGGGCAGCATCAATCAGCGTCTTCAGCTCCTTCATGGGTGCCGTCTTTGCCACACCCACTTCTGTCGCCAGTTCCTTCACCGATGGCACATAGCCATACCAAATGATATCGTCGATGTCGATGTCATCTCCAAAGATGTATTCTTGGTCGTTGTCAATGTCGATGACTCCCACCAGCCCTTCACGCTTCTGTCCGAAATAGTAAAGGAAACAGCTGTCCTGACGGAAACGATAGGTGTTGCTGGGGTAATTGTTTGGCGCATCGTTGTTGCCAAACAGCAGGATGAGGCCTTCACCCACACGCCGTTTCAGTTCGGAACGACGTTGTACGTATATCTCTCTTGTAAACATATAGGCTAATAAGTTTTAAGGTATGTGATGCAAAGGTACGATTTTTAGTGATAAGGTAAAAAAGAAAAGTGAAAAATTTGCTACCGCGGTAGTCATTTCTCACTTTTCTTTCATCTATAACCCATAACCTTTAACCCTTAACTATTATTTTATTCCCAGCTCATGCTGCTTGGACTCATACTTGCTTTTGAGCGTCTGAGCCAGTCGCTTGACTTCAGGGATGCTTTTGCTGTTTTGCTCCACACACAGATAGACATGATCCAGATTGCGCAGCACACCCAGTCTGCAGTCTTCAAATCGAGTCATGTCTTGCTTGGTCTGCACCTTGTCAATGCCCCTGATCATGCCGTTCAGGTTGGCGATGACACCACTGGCTGGCACTTCATATTCCTGGCAAGCCTCTCTGTAAGCCTTGTCTGCTGTTGCCTTGTAGGTTTTCACCAAAGACTTTTCTTGAGCTGTCAATCCTTGCATGTCATTGCTCAGGTTGGTGGTGGCAAGGATATATTGCTTCTTGGCTGTAATCAGTCCTTCAGGGGAGAGAACGTGTGTCAGTCGGTCGGTGGCGATGTCGAGGTTGTTGCAGATGACGCCACATTCCCTGCCCACATGCTCTTTCTCCATGATGGTGTCAGCCAGCAACTCTTCCCATGTGGGTGTCTGCTCGTATTCCTCCAGATAGGTATCACCACTCATGCTGCCGTTATTCTTCTTTTCTTCACACGATGTCATCGTCAGCACCAGGATGACGAGCAAGTAGGGGAGTGATTTCTTCATGTTCCGCATATATATATAATAATGTGTAGAAAGAAGGGACACATCCTTGTGGACATGTCCCTTGGGTATATTAACGTAAGTACGATTCAATTATTCCTTGGCATCGTCCATCTTCTCCTTGAGAGCAGCGAGTGCGTCGATGTCACCGAGAGAAGTTGAAGCAGCCACGTTCTTGATGACTGGACCCTGCTCCTTCTGTGGGCGAGCAGCCTTCTTAGCAGCAGTTTCAGCCTTCTTGGCAGCCTTAGCCTCTGCACGTGCTACATCTTCGAAGATGCGAGAGTGAGAAAGGATGATGCGCTTAGCCTCCTTGTTGAACTCGATCACCTTGAACTCGAGAGTCTCACCAAGCTGAGCCTGGCTACCATCCTCCTTCACGAGGTGCTTAGGAGTTGCGAAGCCTTCCACACCACCTTCGAGTGCGATAACAGCGCCCTTGTCGAGTACTTCAATCACCTTACCCTCGTGGATGGAATCCTGAGTGAATACCTCTTCGAACTTATCCCAAGGATTGTCTTCGAGCTGCTTGTGACCGAGAGAGAGACGACGGTTCTCCTTGTCGATGTCAAGTACCTGTACCTCGATAGGCTCACCAATCTTCGTGAACTCAGATGGGTGCTTGATCTTCTTGGTCCAAGAGAGGTCAGAGATGTGGATGAGACCGTCAACGCCTTCTTCCACCTCAACGAATACGCCGAAGTTAGTGAAGTTGCGAACCTTGGCAGTGTGCTTGCTGCCAACAGGATACTTCTCATCAATCTTCTCCCATGGGTCTTCTCTCAACTGCTTCACACCGAGAGACATCTTACGCTCGTCGCGGTCGAGTGTGAGGATCACTGCCTCCACTTCGTCACCCACCTTCATGAACTCCTGTGCAGAGTGGAGGTGTGCGCTCCAAGACATTTCAGATACGTGGATGAGACCTTCTACGCCTGGTGCAATCTCGATGAATGCGCCGTAGTCAGCCATCACAACCACCTTACCCTTCACCTTGTCGCCTACCTTGAGGTTTGGATCAAGAGCATCCCATGGGTGTGGAGTCAGCTGCTTCAAGCCAAGAGCGATGCGCTTCTTCTCATCGTCGAAGTCGATGATCACCACGTTGAGCTTCTGGTCGAGCTGAACGATTTCCTTAGGATCGCTTACGCGGCCCCAAGAGAGGTCTGTGATATGGATGAGACCGTCAACACCACCGAGGTCGATGAATACGCCGTAGTTGGTGATGTTCTTGACAGTACCTTCAAGAATCTGTCCCTTTTCGAGCTTAGAGATGATTTCCTTCTTCTGCTGCTCAAGCTCTGCCTCGATAAGAGCCTTGTGGCTGACAACCACGTTGCGGAACTCCTGATTGATCTTCACAATCTTGAATTCCATGGTCTTGCCAACGAATGTATCGTAGTCGCGGATTGGTTTCACGTCGATCTGAGAACCTGGGAGGAATGCCTCTGTGCCGAGCACATCAACAATCATACCACCCTTTGTGCGGCACTTCACGAAGCCCTGTACGATTTCGTCGTTCTCCAGCGCTGCGTTTACGCGCTCCCAAGAGCGAGCCTGACGAGCTCTCTTGTGTGAAAGCACGAGCTGACCCTTCTTGTCTTCCTGATTCTCGATGTAAACCTCAACGGTGTCGCCCACCTTGAGGTCGGGAGCATAACGGAATTCGCTACGAGCGATGATACCTTCGCTCTTGTAGCCAATGTTCACAACAACTTCGCGGTCGTTGAGAGCGGTAACAGTACCGTCCACCACCTCGTTGTCGTTCACGTTGTTGAGCGTGCCTTCATAGGCTGCCTGTTGAGCGGCTTTGTCAGCTGCGCTCACGCCGTCGTTCTCGAATGCTTCCCAATCGAAACCTTCCAGCGGTTGAATGTTCTTAGTTTCCATAAATAATAAAAGTTTGTTTTAATTAATAAAGTTAGACATTATGTTGATAAAATCTAATTCTTCTTTGCGTCAAAGGGCTTTTCCGAGCCCAAAACGGCTGCAAAGTTAGTGGTTTTCTGTCAATTGGCAAAGAAAAAGAGTGAATAAATGCGTCGTGACTCCTAATTTTTGTACCTTTGCAACATGAAAGTACTTGTAATATTGATATGTGTGTTCTCTCCACTGCTCATTTTGTGGCTCACTTATAAGAGTGCGATGCTGCGAAAAGTGGGGAGTATCATCATTGCTTACATCATTGGTTGCACCTTAGGACTGACGGGATTGATACCCGATACGGAAGAGATGCACGACGTGCAGACAATCATTGCTTCTGCTGCTATTCCGTTTGCCATTCCCTTGCTCCTGCTCTCTGCTGATTTGAAGGCATGGGCACGGTTGGCACCTGCTTTCATTAAATCGACCATTTTCGGACTCTTGGGTTGTGCCATCGCCATCACCATCGGATTCCTCCTTTATGGTCAAAGCGCCCCAACGCTCTTTGCCCACATCGGAGGAATGCTGACAGGGCTTTACACAGGTGGTAATGCCAACCTTGCTTCGTTGAAGATTGCTTTGGGCGTCGATGAAACTACCTACATCCTCGTATCTGCTTACAGCACTGTGATGAGTGCTATCTACCTCTTTTTCGTCATCATTGTCGGCAAGAAACTCCTACGGCTTTTCATGCCTGACTTTAAGGATGACAAGACCATTGAAGACACCACCATCCAGATAGAGAACCACGACACAGAGCTGTTTCTCGGACTCTTTAGAAAGGATAACCTTAAGCACCTGGGGCTCAGCCTCCTGCTCACCATCGCCATCATCGCTTTGGGTGCAGGTGTGGCGAGTTTAGTTCCCAAAGATGCCTTCCAGTCCGTCTTCATCCTCAGCATCAGCCTCTTCTCCATTTTGGCATCCCTCCATCCTAAGGTGCGGAGTCTCAAACGCACTTTCGAAGCTGGCACATACTTCATTCTTATCTTTAGTGTGGCAGTGGCGTCTCAGGTCAGTCTGAAAACCCTGACGGATGTCAATCCTGACATCTTCCTGTTCACTACTGTTGCCACCCTTGGTGCACTTCTCTTCCACGTCCTGCTCAGCGCTTTGTTCCGTATCGACACAGACACGACCCTCACCACCAGCATCTCGCTCATCTGTTCACCGCCCTTTGCTCCCGTCATGGGCAGTGCACTTGGCAACAAGGCGGTCATTGGTCCTGGTATTGCTGTTGGGCTCTTCGGCTATGCTATCGGTACCTATTT
Organism: Bacteroidaceae bacterium; assembly: GCA_017614895.1. Taxonomy (GTDB): domain Bacteria; phylum Bacteroidota; class Bacteroidia; order Bacteroidales; family Bacteroidaceae; genus Minthosoma. The sequence goes on from JAGAAZ010000108.1 coordinate 7,827, forward strand.
CGGCTTCGCCATTGCCCAGTTACTGCTGGCAATTTCATCATAAAACAAAGAATCAACGAATATAGCTCAAAATATTCACTATGAAGTATTTACTAACTATTCTGCTAGGAACAATATCTACATTTGCCACAGCGCAGCACATCACCGAGCAACAGGCACATGACCGCGCCTTGCAATTTCTCAATAGGCACTCGGGGACAGATGTCCGTCGTGCTCCAGCCAACCGTGAACTAACGGTTGCTCCTGTAGATGCCAGCAGCATCTATGCCTTCAATTGCGAGGGTGGTGGCTTCGTTATTGCTTCGGGTGACAGCCGTACACTGCCTGTGTTGGGTTACAGTTCCACTGGCAGCATTGATTGGGAACAGATGCCTGAGAATATGCGTGCCTGGTTCAAGCAATATGACGATGCCGTAGCGACATTGGGAACCCGAACTGACTTTATCGACGGCAATGTCAGGGAAGAAATCGGATTGAGACGGGTGCGATCAGACAGGAAGCCTGTGGAACCGCTCATCAAGACGCATTGGAATCAGTTTGCTCCCTATTGGGACCAGACACCGCTATACAAAGGCTCCAATCCCGATTGGCAGGGGCAGCAATGCTTGACGGGGTGTAGCGCTACAGCATTGGCTCAGGTGCTGAATTACTACCAGTGGCCTAAGTCTCTGCCCGATGGGCTGCCTGACTATCTGCCTGACTATGCAGATTATCGCTGGCGCATTGATGCCCTTCCTCCTGTGACGTTTGACTGGGAGAACATGCTGAATGACTATTCCGTGAAGAACCCTGAGACGGGAAAGAAAGAGGATGTCGGTACTGAAGTGCAGCGTCGTGCTGTTGCCACCTTGATGCGTTATTGTGGTCAGGCACTGCACATGATGTACGGGCCAAAAGAACTTGGCTCTGCCACGTTTCTCGGCGATGAGCAATCGGCACTGGTCAACTATTTGGGTTATCCAGCCACGACATTGTTGAGCAGTCGAGCATTATACACGATTGATGAATGGGAGAACATCATCTATGGTGAAGTGTCTGCTGGAAGACCTGTCATATATAGTGGTCAGTCCGATGCAGGTGGGCACGAATTCATTTGCGACGGCTACGATGGTGATGGTCTGTTCCATATCAACTGGGGATGGGGTGGTATAGATGACGGCTACTTCTCTCTTTCTGTGTTGAATCCTTATGCCAGTGTCATAGCAGACATTCCTAACAGCTACATAGGCTTTTGTGAGGAACAGTCAGCAGCCATCTATATAGACCCGACAATGGAGAAGCAGCCAGCACCCCAAGGCTCTATGATGTACCTTTCGCCCTTTTACCAGGACATAACCATGACTATTCAAAATAAGAATGAAATTTCATTTTATTACGATTATCATGAGGAGTATGCTGACATAGTGACTGTTGATAATGCCTTGGGCACATTGGGAAAAGATGGGGAGGTGATGCCACGTTTCATGGGTAATCTCAATGACAGTATCGTCTTCTATAGCAACCGTATGGTGGTGAAGATTGACAGCACCGCCTTTCAGCCAGGCGATTCCCTCACGCTCTATCCGATGCTCCGCTTCCGCCAGCCTGGAGCCGAATGGCAGGTGGTGCCACCTCTCACATCCCATGCGGTGGCAGGACGCACTGACGAAGGCAACTTCTTCATTCATGTATATGGAGAATTTGCTTATCCCGAATGCGTCAGCGGCAGCATTACCAAGGGGACTGGACGACTCAATGAACGTAGTGACTTGACCGTGGTTTTAAGAAACAACACAGAAACGGACTATTCTGGACAAATTCGACTCTATCCTCGGTATTATGGGCATATTCAAGAGACTGACATCATTGACGATACACCTTATACTACAGGTGAAAGTATAACTTGTGGAGCCTATCTGAAAGCAGGACAAGAGGGTGAAGTTACGTTCTCGTTCATTCCTCAGCAAGGTGGGCTCATCAAATTCATGTACACAAAGGACGGTGTAAAAGACCTTGGCTCGTTCATGCTGGAACTGACCAATGACACGCTGAACAATTATGACAAATACGTCGAGAACAAGAGTTATTTTGCCCGTGAAGACGGGAAGTGGCTCTACAAAGTCGAGCTGTGCGACAAGGTTGGCGTTAAGATTCCCCATTGGATTCCGGCTGACAACATCCGTCTCGTAGTCAATACGATGGTTGACGACAACATCAGTGCGAACTTGGTCATCGATGAGGTCAAGGAATACCTCAAGAAATTGCCTGAAAAGGGAGGAAAGGGCGACTACAAGTTCACCTACCAAGTGCCCATCAACATTAGCTCCTACGGAGAATACCACCTGAAATCCTATCTGTGCGTGTTGAAGGATGGCAACCAAGAAAATCATAGTTGCAATCATACATACACCTTCCAATACAGCGACCCCACCGCCATCCAATCAACCACCTCCCCAACCACCGACGAGTCTTACTTCGACCTCTTCGGACGCCCGCTCAAAGGCATCCCCCATCAGCCAGGCATCTACATCCAGAGCAACAAAAAAATATACATACAATAACCCAAACAAAGAGGGCTGGCATCCACCACGGACGTCAGCCCTTTTCCATGCATAGACAGGGGTTTATTTTATACCCCTTAGATTTGTTTTAGTATCAGTACTGCCCAGTTATTGCGTTGCAGTGTTTGGGTGACTGTAAGGTTGTGCTGCTGTGCTGCCTTGGTCATCTCTGGCACGTCGTCAGTGAAAAAGCCGGAGAGGATGAGGATGCCGTGGGGTGCGAGATGCTGTACGTAGGTGGGCAGGTCAGCTGTGAGGATGTTCTTGTGGATGTTGGCAACAATGGTCAGGAACTTGCCTTCAATGGCTGATGCATCGCCCAGCTTTACGTGTACATTATTTATATTATTAAGCGCGAAGTTCTCACGGGCATTCGCTACACTGAATTCATCGATGTCGATGGCTACGACTTCCCGTGCGCCTCGCATGGCCATAGCGATACCTAGTACACCTGTGCCTGTGCCCATGTCGAGCACTCGTTGTGAGGTAAAGTCCTGCTGGAGTAGAAAGGAGGTGATCTGGTAGGTCGTTTCATGGGAACCGGAGCCAAAAGCCATGCGTGGGTTGAGCCGGATGCCAAACTCACGTTCGAGGATAGGGTCGAAGCTGTTCTGCTCCCACTCAGCGTTCCAGTCTTTGTTTTCGAGGTCGTGGAGTGTGTAGGTGCAGGTGACATCGGGGATGAAGAGGTCATCAAGGGTGGCTTGGAGGCTCGCTTCGTCGAATTGTTCCTTGGGAATGTATGCCTTGATACCCGTTTCGGTCATTTCGAAGGAATCGAAGCCAATCTCACCTAAGAGAGCTGTGAGCACGTCGCAGGTGACTTCGGAATAAGGAGTAATGGTGATGTCAGCGTAAAGGTAGAGCATGGGTGAGGTATGAGGTAAGATGGAAGATGTGAGAGGTTAGTCTTGCTCTTGGATGGTCATGTCCATGAGGTCTTGATAGTCGCCTTTGAAGACGTTGATGTCCACATCGCCCTTGATGCCATCGACCTTTCCCACGTCGGTATGTTGCCAGAATGCCCATTCACCTTTGTATTCGAGGGAATCGACGTAGTAGTGGGCTATCCAGTAGGGGTAGCGGTCGAAGTCGGGGGTGTTGAGGTAGGAGGTGCGGAACTTGTAGCCTGTATAGAGGATAGGGGTGACACCATAGTGCTTTTCAACGTAATCCATCCACTGGAGCACCTCGCGTTGAAGTTGGGCTGGAGTACAGTCGCCAAGTTCCTCCACGTCAAGCACAGGAGGCAGGTCATGTTCGTCGAGTTGCACCATCTTGCAGAAGTGCTTGGCTTGTGCCTTGCCTGAGGTGGAAGGACTGAAATAGTGGTAGGCACCACGCACGATGTCGTTCTTCTTGGCGTTGTGGAAGTTCTGGTTGAAGTTTTCGTCCCAGATGCTGGTGCCTTCGGTGGCTTTGATGAAGACGAAGGACACGGGCGCGCCCTGTATCTGTGCGTTGCGCAGCTTGTGCCAGTCAATATCGCCCTGATAGTGGGAAATGTCGAGCCCACGCACTTTCCCGTCGGGGTAGGTGACGTGTCCGTAGAGGGCTTTCCAGCGGAAAGAGTAGGGACCTACAAAGGTGCGATAGAAGAAAGCAACATAGGCAACGATGATGATGCCAAGCACAGTCCATAGGATATAAGAAGGCACACGGCGAAGTGGATTTCGTCGTGTGCCTTTCTTCTTGCGTCTTGTAGATTTGCGCTTGGTGGGCATTATTTAGCCTTCTCCAACTTAAGAGTCATGGTTGGCTGGTCGCAAACCTCTGTGGGTCCCCAGTACTGGATAGGACCAGGATAAACGTATGCAGTTTCCTTTGCCCACTCGTCGCGATGTGCTGCAAAGTACTTGAATGGAGCGCCGTCAAGTTCAACGAGTGCCTTGCGGATCACAGGCTTCATCTTACCATTACGCTTCTCGAGGTTCATCATCATGGTGATTGGCACACCACCAGCAATCCATTCAGAAGCAGGAGCTGTGGTATTCTTGATGATAGACATGTAACCAGTCTTACCGTTGGCAATGAGGCGAGATGCGTTGTAACCGAGTGAGTAGCAGTAGTCAGCATCGTAGTTAGATGGAGCGGCGCAACGACCTTCGTAACCGAAGAAGTGGTGCTGTGTGCCGAACTTGCCGACATACTTGCCCTGATGCTTCCAGATGGCGAGCTTGGCAGCTACCATGCGAGAGAGGAGCTTCTCTGTCTCGATGAGTGACACCTGAACGTTTCCGTGTGGGTCGCGGTCGAGAGCCAACTGTGCAGCCACATCGGTTGGGAGTGACTGGAACACGTTGAGGTTGTCTCTGGAGATGTGCTGCTTCACGAACTCAATCTGCTCGTTAGCGCTGCTGATGCTCTGAGCCTCTGGCAATGCGAGCACGTCGTTGAGCTCAGCGATGAGCTTCTTGATAGCTGGGATGAACTCGATGATACCCTCTGGAATGATGACAGTACCGAAGTTGTTACCTTCCTCAGCACGCTTAGCCACAGCGGTAGCGATGTAAGTGACGATGTCGTCGAGTGACATAGCCTTAGCCTCTACTTCCTCAGACACGAGGCAGATGTTTGGCTGACACTGGAGTGCGCACTCGAGTGCGATGTGAGAGGCAGAACGACCCATCACTTTGATGAAGTGCCAGTACTTGCGTGCAGAGTTACAGTCGCGCTGGATATTACCAATCAGTTCTGAATAAGTCTTACAAGCTGTATCGAAACCGAATGAAGTCTCAATTTGCTCGTTCTTCAAGTCGCCGTCGATGGTCTTAGGACAGCCAATAACCTGTACGCCATACTTCTTGGCAGCGTAATACTCAGCGAGCACACAAGCGTTGGTGTTAGAGTCGTCACCACCGATGATAACGAGGGCCTTGATGTCCAATTCGCGGAGAATCTGAATACCTTTCTCGAACTGATCAACCTCTTCGAGTTTGGTACGGCCAGAACCGATGATGTCGAAACCACCTGTGTTGCGATACTGATCCATCAACTCAGGAGTGATCTCCATGTAGTTGTGGTCAACGAGACCGCCAGGACCGAGGATGAAGCCATAGAGCTTGTTGGCTGGATTGAGTGACTTCACACCGTCGAAGAGACCTGAAATCACGTTGTGACCACCAGGAGCCTGACCACCAGAGAGGATGATACCCACGTTGAATGGAGGAAGTTCTACTGGTTCGCCAGCCTCGAAAGTGATGACTGGCATGCCATAGGTGTTGGGGAACAGTTCCTTGATTTCAGCCTGATTACCTACAGACTGAGTAGCGGCACCTTCAACGGCTTTTACTGGACCTTGGAGGGCTTTTGGAAGCTTGGGCTGATAAGCAGCACGAGCTTTTTGAAGATTTGAAATTGCCATAATATTTATGTTTTAATGATTGATGTTTTAATTATTAGCAAGAATTTTATAGTTGTAATATTTCTGAAGGGATTCACGAGCTGCCTCAATGTACGCGAGCGATTCCTTGCACATGTTAGTTACATACTGCCAGTCGCCTTCCTTTACCTTGTCGGATGGGAAGAGCTTGGAGCCCATACCTACGCAGAACACGCCAGCCTTGAACCATGCCGTAAGGTTCTCTTCCGTAGGAGCAACACCGCCAGTGACCATGATCTTAGCCCAAGGCATCGGTGCCATGAGGTTCTTCACCATTGCTGGACCATAGACATCGCCAGGGAAGAGTTTGGTGAGGTCGCAACCGAGCTCCTGTGCTGCACCCACTTCGCTTACAGAGCCACAGCCTGGGCAGTAGGGGATGAGACGGCGGTTGCAGACATGTGCAATATCTGGATTGAAGAGAGGACCTACGACGAAGCAAGCACCCAACTGAATGTAGAGCGCTGCTGTTGGAGCATCCACAACAGAGCCTACGCCAAGTGCCAACTCGGGGCATTCTGTGGCTGCAAACTTCACACACTCAGCAAACACCTCGTGGGCAAAGTCACCACGGTTTGTGAACTCGAAGGCACGCACACCTCCCTCGTAGCAAGCCTTGATAACCTGCTTTGCCACTTCTGCGTCTTTGTGATAGAACACAGGGACCATACCTGTATTGCCAATCTTGACCATAACGGCCAACTTATCGAATTTTGCCATATTTTTATGCTTTACTTTAATCTCTAATCTCTCAACTTTTAACTCTAATCTTTATCTCTGTACACGGCCATTGGCATTGCCGCCAGCCAATGCTTCCACTTCTTCGATGGACACGTGGTTGAAATCGCCTGGAATCGTGTGCTTCAAAGCCGATGCTGCCACAGCGAACTCTAATGCCTCGCCCTGTGTGGGTTTGGTCAGCAAGCCATGAATGAGACCTCCTGAGAAGGAGTCGCCACCACCGACACGGTCAATGATTGGATTGATATCGTAGCGCTTACTCTGGTAGAATTCTTTACCGTCGTAGATGAGTGCCTTCCAACCGTTGTGGGTGGCTGAGAAGCTCTCACGAAGGGTTGATACCACATACTTGAAGCCGAACTCCTTCGCCATAGCTTTGAAGATACCCTCGTAACCAGCAGCGTCAGTCACGCCAGCTTCCACGTCAGCATCAGGCTTGAAACCAAGACAAAGCTCAGCATCTTCTTCATTACCGATGCACACATCCACATATTGCATCAAAGGACGCATGATGGAGATGGCTTTTTCGCTTGTCCAAAGCTTCTTACGGAAATTAAGGTCGCAAGACACGGTTACACCATGCTTCTTGGCTGCGATACATGCCTGACGCAGACATTCAGCAGAAGCGTCGCTGATGGCAGGAGTGATGCCTGACCAATGGAACCAGTCAGCACCTTCAAATATATTGTCGAAATCAAAGTCTTCGGGTTTCGCCTCAGCAATGGCTGAGTTGGCACGGTCGTAGATGACCTTGGAGGGACGCATGCTGGCACCTGTCTCAGCATAATAAAGACCAATGCGGTTGCCACCACGAGCAATGAAGTCGGTGTTGACACCATACTTACGTAAAGCATTGACAGCAATCTGTCCGATCTCATGCTTAGGCAATTTGCTTACAAACACGCTTTCATGTCCGAAATTTGCCAAGCTGATGCCTACGTTAGCCTCTCCGCCACCTGGTATGATATTGAATTTGTCTGCCTGAACGAAACGGTAATTTCCTTCTGGTGAAAGGCGAAGCATGATTTCGCCCATAGTTACGATTTTAGCCATTATAATATAATTAAAGTGTTTTTAGCGTGCAAATGTAAGATTTTTTTACGAGAAAAATGTTGTAATGTGTGGCAAAAAACAACAATGGGGCGAAATTTTGTGTAAATTAAATTTATATATGATTAAAAAGCGTTAACTTTGCACAGTTTTTTCACGAAACCGACTTGTCGGCGGCTGAGAGATTTTAGGATTCAAAAGTATTGTTAAGGTAAAAAACATGGAGATTAAGTCCAAGATACGTATTAAGGACATCGCGGAGAGGGCAGGGGTGTCAGTCGGCACTGTTGACCGTATCATTCATGGTCGTGGCAATGTTTCGCCTATCAGCATGGAGCGCGTACAGAAAGTGCTGGATGAAATCAATTATACTCCCAATCACTATGCGTCGGCACTTGCCTCGCACAGCGTGCATCAGTTTGCAGCCATTCTGCCGATGCATGAGGTTGACAGCTATTGGGCGCGTGTGGAGAAAGGGCTTACCGATGGTGTGAGACGTTTCAACGACTTCAAGATTTCTTTTAAGATTTTCCGTTACGATCCTTTCAATACCGAATCCTTCAAAGTGGAATGCCAGAGTCTTTTGGACTCCAACCCAGATACCGTTATCATAGGTCCCATCTTCAACTATAATATTATGGCAAAGTTCACGTCTCAGTTGGATGAACGTGAAATACCATACGCCTTGCTCGACTCCAATTGGCCAGAGTTCAATCATCGCATCTTCTATGGACAGGACTCTTTGCAGAGTGGTGCCTTCTCTGGACGTATCATGTCATTGGCAGCCGATGCTTCCACCAAGAAGATGGCACTTTTCAAGGTGTTGGGTGAGGGACGTGTTGCCAGCCGTCAGCAGATGAACCGTGAGGTGGGTTTTCGTAAGTATATGGAGGAACATAAGCCTGAGATTGAGATTGTGGATGTGAACCTTTATGTGTATGACAAGCAGGGAATGCGTGAGATCATGCGTGATTTCTTCACTGAGAATCCGGAGATACGTCATGCTCTGTGCTTTAATTCATCCATTCACATCATCGCAGACTTCTTGCGGACAGAAATGCCCCAACATCCTCATGTCACGCTGTTGGGATATGATGCCGTTGATGCCAATGTGGAGTGCATCAAAAATGGCTCTGCTGACTTCCTCATTGCCCAGCACCCTCAATCGCAGGGATTGGACTGCTTCCGTTCGATGTTTAACACCTGTGTGCTCAAGATGAACATCAAGCGAGACCATTATATGTCCATAGAGTTGCTGACGAGGGAGAATATAGACTTTTATAAAGATTAAACATATCATAACCAAAAACAATAATCATCTAACCTATCACCTTTTATGAAACAAACTTTGATAAGTTCCCTTTTATTGGGATGTTTCTTGATGTGTGCACAGCCTACGTTGGCACAAAAGAACAAGATGCCTCTTGTCTTTTCAGTAGAAAACACAGGAGCCAAGTATGCAGAACCCAAGTATGGCACCGCAGACCAGATGCCTGACATCGCCACGCTGCCCAATCCTTTCGTTTTCGCTGGCGGCAAGAAGGAAGCGAAGAACTTGAAGCAGTGGCAGCAGCGTCGTTCGGAGATTGCCAATCAGATTCAGCATTATGAGATTGGTACCAAGCCTGCTGTGTCAATGAATGATATTGATGCACGTATGTCTGGTGATACGCTGATTGTGGATGTACATGTGAATGGAGAGACGTTGACCCTTTCCACCCCCATCTTCTATCCGAAGGAAGGTGCAGCACCTTATCCACTCATTATCGGCGCCAGCAACAACGCTCTTCCTCGTAAGCTGTTCACAGACCGCAACATTGCTATGATGGTCTTTTATGAGCGTCAGGTCAACAGCTATTCCCAGATGGGACGCGGTGCAGGAGCAGGACGTGGCAGTTATGCTTTCGACCGTCTCTATCCCGACTTGAAGGAGAATGGTGCTTACAGCGAATGGGCATGGGGCTTCAGCCGCTTGCTCGATGGTTTACAGAAATTAGGTCCTGAAGTGACGAAGATTGATATGTCACGCATCGGTGTAACGGGTTGTTCCTATGCGGGTAAGATGGCGCTCTTTTGTGGTGCTTTTGATGAGCGTGTAGCTCTCACCATTGCACAGGAACCTGGTGGCGGTGGTGCCGCTTCTTGGCGTGTATCTCGTACACTTGGTAATGTGGAAAATCTTGACAAGACTGACTATAACTGGTTCAAAGAGAGCTTGAAAGAACAATTTGGTGAAGAAAAGGTAAATAGACTTCCTCATGACCGTCACGAACTCGTTGCCATGTGCTGTCCACGTGCCGTGCTGTTGTTGGGTAATCCTGATTACGAATGGCTTGCAGACCCATCCATGTATGTGTCTGCCAATGCAGCCATCAAGGTGTGGGAGCGTTTCGGCATTGCTGACCGCATCGGCTATTCTATTGTAGCAGGCCACGGACATTGTCAACTTCCAGAGGTACAATATCCTGAAGTGGAAGCTTTTATCGACAAGTTCCTCTTAGGCAAGGAAGCTAACACAGTGGTGCGCATTGCTCCAGAAGACTATTCAACCCGCTACGATTACCGTCAGTGGATCAATTGGTAATCCATTAATTGTATAAAGAAAACTCATGACGTTATTCGTCCATGAATTTCCTATAACGTATGCGCTTCGGCTCTTCGAGTCCGAGGCGCTTTGCTTTGTTGGTCTCGTAGTCGGTGTAGGACCCTTCGAAGAAGAAGACCTCGCCATTGCCTTCGAAGGCGAGGATGTGGGTGCAGATGCGGTCGAGAAACCAGCGGTCATGGCTGATGATGACGGCACATCCAGCAAAAGCTTCAAGACCTTCCTCCAGAGCGCGGAGCGTGTTCACGTCGATGTCGTTGGTCGGCTCGTCGAGCAGGAGGACGTTGGCTTCCTGTTCCAAGGCCAATGCCAGTTGGAGACGGTTGCGCTCGCCTCCTGAAAGTACGCCGCAGAGTTTTTCCTGATCGGCTCCGTTGAAGTTGAATTTGCTGAGGTAGGCTCTCACGTTTACGTCCTTGCCCCCCATGCGGATGGTTTCATTGCCACCACTGACCACCCGATAGACGCTTTGTGAAGAATGGATTTGTTTATGTTGCTGATCAACGTATGCTAATTTGACGGTTTCGCCCACCTCGAAGAGTCCAGCATCAGGTTGCTCAATCCCCATGATGAGACGGAAGAGGGTGGTCTTGCCCACGCCGTTGGGACCGATGACACCGACGATGCCGTTGGGCGGCAGGTTGAAGTTGAGGTCGGTGTAGAGCACCTTATCACCGAAGGATTTGGCGACGTGGTGTGCCTCGATGACTTTGTTGCCGAGTCGCGGACCGTTGGGAATGAAGATCTCGAGCTTCTCCTCCTTCTCCTTCTGCTCCTCGTTCAACATCTTGTCGTAGGACTTCAGACGGGCCTTACCCTTTGCTTGACGGGCCTTCGGAGCCATGCGCACCCATTCAAGCTCGCGCTCTAAGGTCTTGCGGCGCTTCGACGCGGTCTTCTCCTCCTGTTCCATGCGCTTGCTCTTCTGCTCCAGCCATGAGGAGTAATTGCCCTTCCAGGGAATGCCTTCACCACGGTCGAGCTCGAGAATCCACTCCGACACGTCGTCGAGGAAGTAGCGGTCGTGGGTGACAGCAATGACTGTCCCTTCGTATTGCTGCAGATGCTGCTCCAGCCAGTCAATGGACTCAGCATCGAGGTGGTTGGTGGGCTCATCAAGTAGGAGCACATCGGGCTTTTGTAGGAGCAATCGGCAGAGGGCGACACGACGACGCTCACCTCCGGAGAGGTTCTGCACGCTCCAGTCGCCTGGAGGACAACGCAGCGCATCCATTGCACGCTCTAGCTTGGAGTCCATATTCCATGCGTCGGTGGCATCGATGATGTCCTGCAACTCTGCCTGGCGGGTCATGAGCTTCTCCATCTTGTCGGGATCCTCATAGTATTCGGGCAGACCGAACTTGTCATTGATTTGGTCGTACTCGGCAAGAGCATCATAGACGTGCTGCACACCCTCCATCACGTTCTCCTTCACCGTCTTCTCCTCATTGAGTGGCGGTTCCTGTGGCAGATAGCCGACGGTGTAGCCAGGACTCCACACCACTTGACCCTGATACTGCTGGTCAAGTCCGGCGATGATCTTCATCAGCGTTGATTTACCAGCACCGTTCAGACCTATGATGCCGATCTTCGCTCCGTAGAAGAACGAGAGATAGATGTTCTTGAGCACTTGCTTCTGATTCTGCTGGATGGTTTTGCTCACTCCAACCATAGAGAATATCACTTTCTTGTCATCAACTGTAGCCATGGAATAAAATGATTCTTTTATTACAAATATACTATTTAAATTTCGACATCAGAGAGCCAGTCCGCACTGCTGGCGTCGCTCGGCATGCGCCAATCACCACGGGGTGAGAGAGAGACAGAACCGACTTTAGGACCATCGGGCAGACAGCTGCGCTTGAACTGCTGCGTGAAAAAACGGCGACAAAAGGTATGGAGCCATTTTCGGATGGTTTCTTCATCGTAGGTGCCGACTTCCATGCCCAGTTCCGTGGTTTCCGTGTAGGTCTGCTTGATGAATGCCTGTTCGGCGAGGTAGAGTATCTTGGCAGGGCGGAATCCGAGTCGGAGGAAGTGGTAAAGGAAAAAATCGTGAAGTTCGTAAGGACCCACAAGGTCTTCTGTCTTTTGCAGGATAGTGCCATCGATGTCGGCAGGGATAAGTTCCGGCGAGATAGGTGTCTCGATAATGTCAAGCAGCGTTGTCTTTGATGCCTTGTCCACACTGGTGAGTGCCACCCACTTGACGAGGTGCTTGACGAGGGTCTTGGGGATGGAGCAGTTGACACCATACATCGACATGTGGTCGGCATTATAGGTGCACCATCCAAGGGCGAGTTCGCTGAGGTCGCCAGTTCCGACAACAAAGCCATTGCATTGGTTGGCAACGTCCATCAGTATCTGTGTGCGTTCACGTGCCTGACTATTCTCGTAGGTCACATCGTGATTGTTAAGGTCATGGCCAATATCGAGGAAGTGGCGGATACATGCTTCTTTGATACTGATTTCTTTGATAGTGATATCAAGTGATTTCATCAATGCCATCGCATTTTGGTAGGTGCGGTCGGTGGTTCCGAAGCCAGGCATGGTGATGCCGATGACCTCCTTGCGTGGGCGCTGGAGCAGATCCATTGTTTTGACACACACGAGGAGAGCCAACGTGGAATCGAGTCCGCCACTAATACCGAGCACGATGCTACGGGCACCTGTATGGACGATGCGCTTAGCGAGTGCTGAAGTCTGGATGGAAAAGATCTCTTCGCAACGCTCGTCGAGGGCGCTGCCTCCTGGGACGAACGGATGTGGATTGATCCAACGAGTCAGCTCAAAGTCGTATGATGGGTTAACGGTCTGGCATTGGACGTGAACCGTGGTGAGTTGGACATTGGCAGTAACCAGTTGGGAACAGAGACGGACATTCTCGCCAAAGGTGGTATTGTGACGACGTTCGGTGAGCAGACGCTCTGTATCTATCTCGGAAATGACCATCTGCTCTTCGAGGCTGAAACGATTGCTGCGGGCAATGAGCGTACCGTTCTCGTAGATGAGGGCATTGCCGCCGAAGACTACATCCTGTGTGCTCTCGCCATAACCACAGGAGCTATATACATAACCCGCGATGCAGCGTGCGCTCTGCTGACTGATGAGCGAAAGCAGATACTGGTGCTTGCCGATGAGTTCGTTGGAAGCGCTCAGATTGAAGATGATCTCCGCTCCTTTCAATGCCAGTTCGCTGCTTGGAGGAATAGGTGCCCAGAGATCCTCGCATATCTCGATGGCGAAGCAAGTCTTCTGGGTATGGAAGAGCAGATTGCAGCCGAAAGGAACCGTCTGGGCACAGAGGTGAACCTCTCTGGCTTCGACAGCTGTTGACGGAGCGAACCAACGTTGCTCGTAGAATTCTTTGTAGTTGGGCAAGAAGGTCTTGGGCACCACGCCAAGTATCTTTCCACCCTGCACAGCCACCGCACAGTTCGTCAGCAGTCCACTCACCATGACCGGCATACCGACGATGGCGATGATTTGCAGCGAACGGGTGAAGTCGAGCAACTTGAAGAGGCTCTCTTCGCACTTCTCGAGGAGCAGTTGCTGTCCGAAGAGGTCTTGACATGAGTATCCGCTGATACAGAGTTCAGGGAATGCGATGATTTCAACACCTTTACCTTCAGCCTGCACAATGAGGCTCTCAATCTGCTGGATGTTGAACGTGCAATCAGCAACCTTCAGGGAAGGAATGGCTGATGCTACTTTAACAAAACCGTAATTCATACTATTATTTTCTATTGATTATTTACAATTGATTTGAACCGTGGCAGGTTTGAGGCCTTTGGCCGTCACTTGCACTTTGGCTGTGCCTTGCTCACCATTGCTCTGGATGCCGATGACAAGTTGCCCATGGAAGGCTTTCATCGTGGGTTGGGTGAAGACTTCGAGGCTGGTGGCGTCGCCGTTGCAGATGCCCTTGAATTTGGCTGATCCAGACACTTCCACATCAATCTGGTTGCTGGCATCGGGTACAAGGTTGCCGTCCTTGTCGAGGATGTTGACGGTGATGAAGGTCATGTCTTCGCCGTCAGCCTTGAGGGATTTGATGGGTGCACCGAGGTCACCCGTGAGTTGGATTTGCAATGCTGCTCCAGCGGTTTTGACTGTCTTTCTGCCGACTTCATTGCCCTCCTTGTCATAGACCACGACCTTGATTTCGCCTGGTTCGTACTTCACATTGTTCCAGCGCAGGCGGTAGCGGTCAATGGCGGGGTCGTTGATGTCGGAGATGCGCCCATCCTTACCTGTACCAGATGAGATTCCTTCCTTCTTGGTGATCTTTCCCTGTGACTTGCCGTTGACGAAGAGTTCGGCAGTGGGGTAGTTGGTGTAGCAATAGACGGGCGTAACTTGACCTTCACGTCCAGGCCATGTCCAGTGGGGTAGGAGATGGATGGTCGTCTCGTCGGTGTTCCATTTGGAGCGATAGAGGTAGTATCTGTCTTTGGGCAAACCTGCCAAGTCGAAGATGCCGAAGTAGGAAGAGCGACTGGGCCAATACTCATCATAAGGGGTTGGCTCGCCAAGATAGTCGAAGCCTGTCCACACGAACTCGCCAATCACCCAATCCTTGTCATCTTGCAGGAGCCAATCCTCTTCGGGCACATTCGACCACCAGCATGCCTCCATGTCGTAGCTGGAGCATTGACCGTCGTCATAAGCTTTGCCGTCGAGACGCTCCACGGGGAACTTGTACACGCCTCGTGAGGAAACGGTGGATGCCGTCTCGCTGCCGAGGATAAACCCTTGCCGCAGTCGCTCGTAAGCAGCTTGGTATCGGTGGGTGCGGTAGTTGATGCCAGGAATGTCGAGCACTTGTGCAAAACCTGTGGAGATGGCGTTGTCGATGCGATCCATGCCCGAAGTAACGGGACGTGTTGGATCCCAAAAGTGCATGACGTTCTGCATCTCGCGACTCATTCGGTTGCCCTCCTTAGAACCTTGCTCAGGAATCTCGTTGCCGATAGACCACATCACGATGGATGGATGCAACTGGTTGGCTTTCACCAGATTGATAAGATCCGTCCTCCACCAATCATCATAGAATCTGGCATATCCGTTCTTGACTTTGGGGTACTTCCACATGTCGAATGATTCTGCCATGACCATAATGCCAAGGGAATCGCATAAATCCATTTGCCACTGAGACGGCATGTTGTGGGCTGTGCGAATAGCATTGCAGCCCATACTTTTCAACAATACAAGCTGACGTTCCAATGCCGCTTTGTTGACAGCAGCACCCAACATGCCGAGGTCGTGATGCAGGCAGACTCCTTTGATTTTATATTTGCAGCCATTGACGGAGAACGATGGGTTTTGTCGTCCATAGCCCAGTCCATAATTGATAGTCCGGAAACCATATTTGACAGTCTTTGAGTCAAGTACTTTACCCAGCCCGTTGTTATCGATAATGCTAAAGGTGATGTCGTATAGAGTGGGTCTGAAGTTCTCGTCTTCGTTGTCCGGATCTTCAGGAAACCATCCTTTCACATCTTTAACTGTAACAACAGCTTGGTTGATGAAGCCGCCGCCATGTATTTCCTTTTGAAGGGGAAAATCGAAGGTTTGACCAGCTACCGACATGCGCACCACCTCGTTTGTACCATGGCAATGGTCGCACAACACGGTGACTTTGACGGTTGCATCTACCCAATTATAGCGAGTCGTCTCAATGGAGATTCCCTGCGGACAGATATATTCGCGACCTGTGGTGATGAGGGTGACAGGACGATAAAGACCAGCTCCAGGATACCATCGGCTACTCTCCTCTACGTTTCTCAAATAAACTGCCAGCGTGTTGGGGCTGCCATCTTTGTTGATGTACCCCGTCACATCCACGTCGAAGGAGCTGTAACCATAATTCCACATGCCAGCCTCTTTGCCATTCACATAGACAATGGGCTCTGACATCGCTCCATCAAAGTTCAGGTAGGCATGGGGGCAGTTTTTATCCACCGTGAAAGTCGTGCGATACCAACCTTTGCCAATCCAAGGCAAAGAGCCCGAACGTCCTGTCTTCTCTGTAGCTTGCTTCTCACCGTTCTGCTCAATGGCAACGGTCTGTTTGTCAATTTCCTTATCGAATGGACCACTGATTGCCCAGTCATGAGGCACTTGCACTGTTTGCCAATTTTTGTCGTTGAAACCGACCAATGATGGGGCTATTGCATTCATGGCGACAAACTTCTCACCACGTGAGAACTTCCAACCGTCACGCAAGACCGTTTCTTGGCGTTGAGCCGACAGTGTGGCTGTTACGAGCAACATGAGTGGTAAACAGAATCTTTTCATCTTTCTTGTGTGGAAGGATTAGCGTTTGATGCCTCTTTCATTGAGTGCTTTCGTGTAGCGAGCCGCATTGCGCAGATGCTCTCCGTAAGAGACAGCATAGTTGTGCGTTCCTGAGAAGTTCTCTTTGGCACACATGTAAATATAATCATTTCGATCGTGATTCAACACGGCATCGATGCCTGCAATGCTGGGCACGCGAATAGGTCCAGGAGGCAACCCAAAGTTACGATAGGTGTTGTAGGGAGACTCCACCTTCAAGTGCTCGTGCAATACTCTACGAATGGAAAAATCCCCCACGGCATAGATGACAGTCGGGTCACTTTGTAGTGCCATCTGTTTGCGCAGCCTGTTCATGTAGAGGGCTGCAATCG
This sequence comes from Bacteroidaceae bacterium, assembly GCA_017614895.1. Lineage (GTDB taxonomy): Bacteria > Bacteroidota > Bacteroidia > Bacteroidales > Bacteroidaceae > Minthosoma. The sequence goes on from JAGAAZ010000108.1 coordinate 24,816, forward strand.
TCGGTTTCTCCCCATTGTTGGCGGTCTCGCTATCGACAATGGAAGCTAACGTGATGACTTTTTCTTTCGTCATCTCCTCGCCAGCATATTGGCTCACTTCATTCAGCTTGCTCATGCGCTCCTCATTCCAGAAAGCCACATGTTCTTTCCTCATGCGTTCCATTAACTTTTCAATGCTTACGTCCCAATATACCTCGTAGGTGTTCGGAATGAACATGCCCGGCAAAGATTCCTTTGTATAACCCAATGCCTTGATGTTATTTTCATCTCTGAGATATTGAGCGATAGAAGCAGAATCAACCATCAGCTGATTGGCCAATTTACCGGCCATTGCATCCATCGTGCGAGTTGAAGGAACGACAAGCATGACAGGCTTCTCGTTGTGGTTGCGGATGTCACGGATGAAGTTCAGCATAGTCAAATCGGATGTCACCTCGTAACGTCCCGTGCGGATTTTATCTTTCAAATTTAGCAATCCTGCATAGAGATGGAATACCCGCATACTTTCCGGGTTTGCCTGACGCTCCGTCTTCTGGGCAATGGAATCTACGTTATCGTCAGTATCGATATATATGTAAGTCGGTTCGCTCAATTGGAAACCGCTTCGATATATCCACCAAGCACCAGCCAATGCTGCTATCACTAAACAGCATAAGACGCCCCAAACTCCTGTTGATCTCCTTCTTTTAGTCATATTTTCTTGATATATTGAATTGTTCAGTAAAAATGTGTACTTCTTTTACTTCTTTATGGGAAAAATGTCAATTCAGTTCTTACAAATCCTTAAAAGATAGGGCAAAGATAGGAAAAATCTCTCAAAGATGGTGCTTGTATGCTAAAAGTTTGCTAACTTTACACAAAAATTCACATATTTAATAGAAAAGCAATGGAAAACTTTAGAGATTTAGTGCAGAAACGTCGCAGTGTGCGCAAGTTCACTGACGAGGATATTAAAGCTGAGGATTTGCAGACGGTTCTTCGTGCTGCATTGATGTCGCCCACGAGCAAAGGAACACGTGCATGGCACTTTGTGGTGGTTGATGATAAGGCGCTGTTGGAGAAAATCTCGCTTTGTCGTCCGATGGGCAGTCAGTTCATCGCAGGGGCAAAGGTGGCAATTGTCGTGCTTGGCGATAGGGAAGTGACAGATGCGTGGTGTGAGGATGCCTCATTGGCTGCTGTTACGATGCAATATCAAGCTGCAGATTTGGGTTTAGGTTCATGTTGGTGTCAGATTCGTAACCGCTTTATGGAGAATGGTGAACCATCAGACAACGTGCTCCGTTTCTTACTGAGATATCCAGAGAATCTGACAGCTGAATGTGTGATTGGCATTGGTTATCCTGCCATCGAACGCAAACCGCAGGATGAGGATAACCTGAAGTGGGAGAATGTACATATAGGACCTTTTCCGGAAGAGGCATGAAAATAGTTTTGATAGGAGCAGGTAATCTCGCTACTAATCTGGGTAAAGCACTGTATCGTGCGGGACACGAAATCGTACAAGTGTATAGCCGAACAGAGGAAGGTGCCAGTGCTTTGGCTGATGTGTTGAAATGCACGTACACGACAGACTTGGAGGAAGTCGTGAGGAACGCTGATGTATTTATCGTCGCAGTTAAGGACATTGCATTGCCCACTGTTGCTTCTATTTTGCGGACAGGTCGTGAGGGACAGCTGTTCATTCATACGGCTGGTAGCATGCCAATGGATATTTTGTCTTTCCAACGTCGTGGCGTGTTCTATCCTATGCAAACATTCTCGAAGAATAAAGAAGTGGATTTCAGTGTAATACCTTGTTTTGTTGAGGCTAATGATGAAAAAGATTTACAATGTTTGAAAGCACTTGCTCTGACCGTTTCGGATACTGTTTACGAACTTGACAGTGAGAATAGAAAATATCTGCACTTGGCAGCCGTTTTCTGCTGTAATTTCGCTAATCACTGTTTCAGTTTAGGGGCAGAGTTGCTGAAAAAGCATGGTGACATTCCGTTCAGTGTGATGCTTCCATTGATTGATGAAACAGCAGCCAAACTCTATTCGATGTCTCCCCGTGAAGCGCAGACGGGTCCTGCTGTTCGTTGGGATACCAACGTGATGGACAAACATTTGCAACTATTAGCGGAAACTCCTGAATGGCAAAAGATTTACGAACTATTTAGTAAAAGCATACACGATGATCAACTATGATTTGAAAACCATACGCGCCGTCTTTTTCGATGTGGATGGTGTCCTCTCTTGCGAGACAATTCCTCAGCATCCCAATGGCGACCCTATGCGAACCGTGAACATTAAAGACGGTTATGCTATGCAGCATGCCGTAAAGTGTGGACTCATTCTTGCTATTATTACTGGTGGCAGGACAGAAGCCGTACGAATCCGGTACGAAGGTCTTGGCTTGAAGGATGTGGTGCTTGGTGCTGCGGTGAAAATAAAGGCATACAATGAGTTGAAAGAGAAGTACGGACTGAAGGATGAGGAGATTGTTTATGTGGGTGATGATATTCCAGACTATGAAGTGTTAACCACGTGTGGATTGCCCTGTTGCCCAGCTGATGCAGCTCCTGAAATCAAGGCGGTGTGTACCTACATTTCCCATAAAAATGGAGGGCAGGGGTGTGCGCGTGATATTCTCGAACAAATATTAAAAGCAAAAGACTTATGGATGCACAACAGCACGGCTTTCGGTTGGTAGATGGCTACAAGGTAATCCTTGCCAGCAATTCCCCCCGACGCAAAGAACTGTTGGAAGGGCTGGGTATCAACTTTGAGGTGCGCACTTTAAGCAACATTGATGAAAGCTATCCTGACACTCTTAAAGGCGAAGATATACCTATGTATATCTCTGGGAAAAAGGCAGAGGCATACAAGCAAGGAATGGCCGATGATGAAATGATTATCACGGCGGACACCATCGTCTATGATCATGAGCAAGTTTTGGGTAAACCCAAAGATAGAGGAGAGGCAATGCGGATGCTCAGAGAACTTTCTGGTCATGCCCATGAAGTCATCACGGGTGTATCCATTGTGACCAAGGAAAAAACTACTCAGTTCGCATCCACCTCCAAAGTCACTTTTGCAGAATTAACCGACAAAGAGATTGCCTATTATGTGGATACTTACAAGCCCTATGACAAAGCTGGTGCCTATGGCATTCAGGAGTGGATTGGCTATGTGGCAGTCACTCGCATTGAAGGTTCCTACTTCAATGTTATGGGCCTGCCTATCCAACGACTCTATACGGAATTAAAACAATTTTCATAAAACAGATTAAGGCTTTATACAATGGAAACATATATTCACGAACTCGATGACATTGATCTTCAAATTCTTCGCATCGTACAAGACAACAGTCGTTTAACCACCAAAGAACTGGCACAAAAGATTCACTTGTCGGTCACACCCACCTACGAACGTCAGCGCCGTCTTGAACGTATGGGCTACATCAAAGGCTATGTGGCTGTGCTGGATGCTAATAAAATGGAGCGTGGTTTTATGGTTTTTTGCAATGTGTCCATGAAGCAGATTAACAAACAAATTGCCAGCAGTTTTCGCGAGACGGTGGCTGGTTGGAATGAAGTGACAGAGTGCTATAACATCTCGGGTGATGGCGATTACCTATTGAAAGTCTGTGTGAGCAGCATGCAAAAGTACCAGCAGTTTATCCTCGACAAATTGGGCGATTTCCCATATATTTCTCAAGTGCGTTCCTTTTTTGTGATGGACACCTTAAAACTCACTTACGGTTTTCCCATGTAGTGCTGATGATGTCCTTCACGTCCTCGTAACTTACACAAATCGTGCAAGCTCCATAGGCGTAGGGCGCTATGTCATATTCATTGTAGTGGAACTCTATGCTGTCCTCTCGCAAGGCAAAGTTGTTGCTAATGAACATGTCTGTCATTTCCAGAATGCCCTTCTGATGCAATTCGTCTAAAGAGTGGACGTTCTGGTCTTTCATCAATTTCTCTAGTAGGATGTCCTGCAATTGAGGGCGGTTGATGGTAGGGAACACATTGTCGAGTGTGATGAACTCGCCTGTTTGTGTGTTAAATCGCAGGATGGTAGTCAGTTTACAGGGGTGTGCGCCTCCTGTGAAGACATCCTCCAGCAAGCGGTAGTTAATCACATTCTCTATCCCATATTCAGCCCTTCCTGTCAGGTGGTCGTGATATACATTTGCCACTTCATCGCCGTGAAACTCCGTCTTTACATCCTCGATGTACTGGGCAATTGCCTCATCGATACTTAGTTCGCTCGATTGTTTCAGTAGTAGTTCTATTAATTGTCCGTTGATAAGATTGCACACCTTCTCGTTGGCGACATTCTCTGACTTCATGAATTGCATATCGACCTTCACGTCCATTTCCCTGCTTTCATTCGCATCATGCAATTGTCCTAAACCGACAGAATCTTCTTCATCATCGAGAGGTTTCTCTGTCAGTTGTTCCATTTTCTCCACATTGTAGAACTCAATATTCTGCCATTCTTTGTTCGAAGTGCATCCTATGAAAAGTAAGGCAAAACACGTCCCTAAAAACAACTCTCTGTAAAGTATTATATGTCTTTTCATTGTCCAAATTTCAAAATCGGGTGCGAAGTTACGATTTTTCTCTTTATCATGAGTGTTATTTCGGTAAGATTCTCTAATTTTGCCAAAGAAAAAATTAAAAAGACTCATATATCACGTCAATGCAACGCAGAAATTCTTATAGCGACTTAGGGTTAGTGGTAGCCATCAGTATCTTTATCTGCATCCTCGTCAAAAGTTTCCTTTTCGGATTCACGTGGGTTGGTATTATTTGGATGCTTCTCTCCTGTGTCTATTTCTATGTTTCGTGGCGTAGACCGTCTGACAGCAAAGTGGTCAAGCATGCTACGACCCTTTTCCTTGTCCTCTCTGCCGTTGCTCTCATTGGCATACTCCTGTTTGATAAGAATGCACGCCCAGAGATGCATGCCTTCGAAGGAACAGGGGACACTATTCAGGACGCTGCCATCGTGGAAGAAGAACCTATCGTGCCCATTTATGTGATGGAGCCAGAAGACACTCTTATGTCCGACACTCTTCTGACCGATGAGATGCAAGATTCCCTCTTTATCGATGAAGCGCCTATGGAGACCTCGCTTGATTCACTCATTACACAGCAATAATTAATCAAAAATATCAATATGACACTCGACAACAACACACCTAATCCACCAGCGAAGAAACGTGCGGTGGGCACTATTATCATCGTATCTCTCGTCATTCTTGCCCTTGCAGGCGTTGCTGGATGGTACCTCTTTTTCCGAGGTGGCAGCGATATTGACGAAAGGACAGCTTACGACAACATTATTCGTTATGAGAATCAGCAACAACTGGATTCTCTTGGTGACGCGCTCAATGACTATTTTGACACTTACAACTCTGATGCGTTTCATTATTCGCAGTTGAAAGACCTTCACGACCGTTTTTTCACAGAGCGTGATGACTGGCAGGCTGCCGAAAATAATATGTCTTTGGAGACAGTTCGTCAATTCTTGGGTGTCCATCCCGATGGCTTCTATCTCAAAGATGCTACTCGAAAGCTTGATTCTTTATCTTATGTCGATGCGTGTGCCACTAACACCCGCGAAGCCTATGAGCACTATCTCGACCAGTTTTCACAAGGCAAGTTTGCAGCTGAAGCACGTAAGCAAATATCTGAGCTGGACAATGAGGATCTGACTATCGAGGAGAAGACTGCAGTGAAGGAAACGCTCACCACGCATTTCGATGCCCTTGGCGACAACGACAAAGGTGCCATTGCTTCCACGCTGGCATCAGAAATCAATTCTTACATTGGTAAAGCAAACCCTGAATTGGAAGACATCTATGCTTATATGTCCAATATGCACGCATCTGGTCGCATGATTGTTTTCAATGTTAAGAATACCAATATTACCAAAGTCAATGCTGGAGACAGAAGCATGTACAATGTTCAGTTCTCTCTTGAGGAAGAGACCTATGCACGTGGTTCGCACCATACACTTGATACCGAATCTGGCAATCCGGTTGAAGAGGACAAGTCTGAAGCCACTGACGTCAAGACATTCTCTGGTACTGCGGTTCTCAATGAAGGTATGAAAATCACTTCGCTGGTATTGCGGAAATAAATAGTGCTTATGAATAGGGAAGAATTAGCAACGCTGAAGGAGGAAGAACGCCAACTGCTGGTGGAAACAGTGAAGCGGTTGCAGGGTTTGGTGGCAGAAGTGCTGAATCCTGAGGATTTCCATAAAGTGAAGGAGATTCTGTTTCGTGCAGTTGAGACGGAACAGTTGCATCGTGACCAGTTTGGACTGAACCCTATTCTCTTTGATTTGCAGACAGCGGTGATTACGGCGGAGGAGATTGGACAGAACCGTGCCTCCATCATCAGCATCCTGCTGCATCATTGTGTGTCGGTGGGTGTGATTTCGATGGACGAAGTGAAGCAGGAGTTTGGCGAGGATGTGGCACATATCATTCACGGACTGCTGAGGGTGAATGAGCTGTATGCGAAGAATCCTTCCATTGAGACGGAGAATTTCCGTGACTTGCTCCTGTCGTTTGCAGAGGACATGCGTGTCATCTTCATCATCATTGCCGACCGTGTGAACCTGATGCGTCAAATCAAGGATAGGGGAACTGTGGAGGAACGTCTGCGTGTGGCGACAGAGGCTTCACATCTGTATGCTCCTTTGGCACATAAATTGGGTCTGTATCTGATTAAGCGTGAGCTGGAGGACTTATCCCTGAAGTATCTGGAGCCTGAGGTCTATTACATGATCAAGGAAAAATTGAGTGCTACCCGTAAGGCACGTGATTTATACATTGCTCATTTCATTGCACCAGTGGAAGAGAAGCTGAAGGCGGCGGGTTTGAAGTTCCACATCAAGGGCAGGACGAAGTCAATCCATTCCATTTGGCAGAAGATGCTCAAGCAGAAGTGTCAGTTTGAAGGCATCTATGATTTGTTTGCCATTCGTGTGATATTGGATTCCGAGCCAGAGAAAGAGAAGCAGGAATGTTGGCAGGTGTTCAGTATCGTGACAGACATGTACCGACCGAACCCGAAGCGTATGAGAGACTGGCTGAGTGTGCCCAAGTCGAACGGTTATGAGTCGTTGCACATCACGGTGATGGGTCCGGAGGGCAAGTGGGTGGAGATTCAGATTCGTACGGAGCGGATGGATGAGATTGCAGAGAGAGGTCTGGCTGCTCACTGGCGCTATAAGGGAGTGAAGGACAGTGGTGGAAAGTTAGAGGACTGGTTGCAGGACATCCGTTCGGCTTTGGAGAATCATGAGGTGGAGAGTGACGAGCGGTTGATGGATCGTTTCAAGGTGGATCTGTACAGCGACGAAGTGTTTGTCTTCACGCCAAAGGGTGATCTCTTCAAACTGCCGAAGGGAGCGACGGTGCTCGACTTCGCATTCCAGATACATACGAATGTGGGTGCCCATTGTACAGGTGGCAAGGTGAATGGCAAGAATGTGCCGATCGGTACGAAGTTGCAGAGTGGTGACCAGGTGGAAATCCTCACCTCGCAGAAGCAGCAGCCGAAGCGCGACTGGCTGAACATTGCCATCACACCCAGGGCGAGAGCCAAGATTCGTCAATCGCTGACGGAACAGGAGATGCAGGTTTCCACTTTCGCGAAGGAGGCGCTGGAACGCAAGTTCAAGAACAAGAAGATAGAGCCAGAGGAGTCGTTGATGATGCGTCTCATCAAGCGGATGGGCTACAAGCACGTGTCGGAGTTCTACAAGGCGATTGCTGAGGAGGTGCTGGATGTAAACACGGTCATCGAGCAGTATCAGGAGTTGCAGGAACGCGATGCCAACCCAAGCGCTTTCTCGACAGAACAGCGCAGTGCGGGTGGCTATGTGGCAAACGTGGCTGATGACCATGCGCAGGGACATGCAGATGTGCTGGTGCTGGACAACAACCTGAAGGGTGTTGATTACAGTCTCGCCAAGTGCTGCAATCCGATTTATGGTGATGATGTGTTTGGCTTCGTGACGGTGAATCGGGGCATCAAGGTGCACCGGAAGGATTGTCCGAATGCTCAGTTGCTCCGTGAACGTATGGGCTATCGTGTGTTGCGTGCTCGTTGGGCAGGCAAGGGTTCGAAGCAGTATCCTGTCACGTTGCATGTGGTGGGACATGACGACATCGGCATTGTCAGCAACATCACTTCCATCCTGAACAAGGAGAAGAGCGTGATGATGCGCGGACTGAGCATCCAGTCATCCGAGGACGGTCTGTTCTCGGGTCAGTTGACGGTGATGATTGATGACCAGAACCAGCTCACGCAGCTTGTGAAGAAATTGACAACGGTGAAGGGCGTAAAGAGTGTGACGAGATGAAGGTGGCCTTGATATTGGTGGGTAAGACGGTGAATAAGCATTTCGTTGAGCTGATTGACGAGTATGCTGGACGTGTGAAGCATTACATTGGCTTCGACATCGTCACCATTCCCGAACTGAAGAACACCAAGAATCTCTCCACCGATCAGCAGAAGCAACAGGAGGGGGAATTGATTCTGAAGCAGATGCAGGCAGGAGACCATGTGGTGCTGTTGGATGAGCATGGGAAGGAGTTGCGCAGTGTGGAGTTCTCAGCCTACATGGAGCAGAAGATGCAGACAGTGAACAAAAAGTTGGTCTTTGTCATCGGCGGTCCTTACGGATTCTCTCCCGAGGTGTACGGCAGAGCCAATGAGAAGCTTTCACTCTCGAAGATGACGTTCTCTCATCAGATGGTGCGACTCATCTTTGTGGAACAGCTCTATCGGGCGATGACCATCATGCGTGGCGAACCCTATCATCACGAGTAACCAGCCCACGCGCTGGGCGATTTTTCCCATTCGGACAGGAAGACAAAAACAAAATAATATAAACATCTAAAACAATTAACCTATGAGTGTGAAACATTTTTTGATGACAGTTTTGGCATTGGGTAGCCTGACAGCGCAGGCGCAGAAGACACCCGTGTGGTGCGACCCCAGTGTCAATGAGATTAACCGTAAGACGGACGTGGCGAATTACTTTGCCTACGAGAGCGAGGCTCTGGCAAAGTTGTCGCAGAGTCCCAGGGCAAACACAAAGGCGAAGTCGAGCCGTTACATGAGTATCGAAGGCAAGTGGAAATTCCATTGGGTGGAGAGTGCCAACGAGCGTCCTGAGGGTTTCTATGCCTTGAATTATGATGATTCCAATTGGGGCACGATGCCTGTGCCTGGCATTTGGGAACTGAATGGTTATGGTGATGCCATCTATGTGAATACGAGCTATGCGTGGCGTAGTGACTGGACGGGCGAACCACCAACCGTGCAGGATAAGGGCAATCACGTGGGCTCTTATCGTCGCACGTTCACCATCCCTGCCGATTGGAAGGGTGACAAGGTCTATATGCACATCGGTTCAGCCACTTCCAACATCACCGTTTATGTGAATGGCAAGTATGTGGGCTACAGCGAGGACTCGAAGGTGGCGTGCGAGTTCGACATCACGAAGTACATCATTCCTGGCAAGGAGAATCTCATCGCCATGCAGATCATGCGTTGGTGCGATGGTTCTTGGAACGAAGACCAGGACTTCTGGCGACTCTGCGGTATTGCTCGCGAGGCTTATCTCTATGCTCGTCCACAGGCGCATATCGAGGATGTGTTCATCACGCCCGATTTGACCAACAACTACACCGACGGCAAGCTGAGCGTGAAGCTGACGGCTCCTGATGCTGCCGGCAAGACTTACAAGGTGCAGCTCTTCGATCCGTCGGGCAAGGATGTGGCACCCAAACAGGTGGGTGAGTTGGCGATTGACAAGAAAGGGGTGGGGACCGCCGAACTGCTCGTTCCCAATCCCCTGAAGTGGACAGCTGAGACGCCCAATCTTTACACGCTCTACATTTCTCTTTACGATGGCAACAAGCTCCTCGAGTGCATTCCGCAGCGTGTCGGTTTCCGCAAGGTGGAAATCAAAAACCAGCAGTTGCTCGTGAATGGCCAGCCCATCCTCATCAAGGGAGTGGACCGTCACGAACTGGACCCCGATGGCGGTTATGTCGTGTCGGTGGAGCGCATGATTCAGGACATTCAGGTGATGAAGCAACTCAATGTGAATGCGGTTCGTACCTGCCACTATCCCGACGATCCCCGTTGGTATGAGCTTTGTGACGAGTACGGCATCTATGTCACCGCCGAGACCAACATCGAGAGTCACGGAATGGGCTATGGCGAGAAGTCGCTCTCCAAGGATGCCCGTTTCCACGACATGCACATCGAGCGTCAGCGACATAATATATATGTATTAAAGAATCATCCCAGCATCATCGTCTGGAGTCTTGGCAATGAGTCGGGCTACGGCAAGAACTTCGAGGATGCCTACGACTTCGTGAAGGCTTACGACCCGTCCCGTCCTTGCCAGTACGAGCAGGCAGGCAGTCGTGGCAAGACCGACATTTACTGCCCGATGTATGCTGATTACGGACATTGCGAGCGCTACTGTGGCGAGGGCAATGCACGTCCGCTCATCCAGTGCGAATATGCCCACACGATGGGTAACTCTGGTGGTGGTTTCAAGGAATATTGGGACATGATTCGCCGTCTGCCCAACTATCAGGGTGGCTACATCTGGGACTTCATCGACCAGGGTCTGCGCAGCACCAGCAAGATCACCGGCAAGCCCATCTGGGCGTATGGCGGCGACTTCGGACGCTTCCCTGCCTCCGACAACAACTTCAACTGCAACGGCGTCATCAATCCCGACCGCGAGCCCAATCCTCATGCCTACGAAATTCAGTACTACTACCAGAACATCTGGGCGACGCTGAAAGATGCCAAGAAAGGTGAGGTGGAAATCTACAATGAGAACTTCTTCCGTTCGTTGAAGGGCTCCATGAACTATGCCATTGTAGTGGACGGACAAGTGGAAGACGAAGGTGGAATCTTGCTGGACAACCTAAACATTCAGCCTCAGCAACGTGCCGTTGTCACAGTTAACGCGATAGCTAAAGCTGTAGCGAATGAAGCATACAAGGGTAAGGAAGTCCTGGTGAACTTCGAGTTCATGTTGGCACAAAACGAACCGCTCCTCAAGTCTGGCACCGTCATCGCTCATCAGCAGTTCGAACTATCTCCTTACACCTTTCCAACGGCAGAAGCTGTTACAGCCCAGCAACAGGACAAGCAGGCAGTCAAGCTTGACGACCGCGCCATCTTCGCCATCCTCTCTGCCAATGGCGTCAACGTGACCTTCAACAAGCGTTCGGGCTATATCTCCTACATCGATGTGGACGGCACTCCGATGATGACCGACGAATCCGAGCTGATGCCCGACTTCTGGCGTGCTGCCACCGATAATGACTTCGGCGCAGGCATGCAGAACCGCCTTGCCGCTTGGCAGCATCCTCGTCTCGAGAGGAAAGCCTTCGACATCAAGCAGGATGGCGTGAACTATGTGGTCGCTGCCGAATACTACATCCAGGCTGTCGAGGCTACCGTGAAGCTCACCTACACGATGACTCCCGAGGGCAAGCTCGTTGTGAAGCAGGATCTCAGCGTCAGCGAGGAAGCCAAGAACCGCAAGGACGACCGTGGTCGCCTCACCATGCCACAACTCCTCCGTTATGGTATGCAGATGCAGATGCCAAAGGAGTTCACACAGATTGAATACTACGGCAAAGGACCTCACGAGAACTATGTTGACCGTGCCAACAGCCAGAACCTCGGCATCTGGAAGCAGACCGTCGCCGAGCAGTTCTGGGGCTATGTACGTCCGCAAGAGACCGGCACCAAGACAGGCGTCCGCTATTGGAACATCACCAACAAGGCAGGCAAGGGCCTCCGCTTCGAGGGCATCCAGCCACTCGAGATGCAGGCGCTCAACTACACCGAGGATGACCTCCAGCCATCACGCAACAAGGCTCAGTGGCACAGCGGCGACCTCATCGAACGTCCATTCACCGACCTCCACATCGCCCTCCGCAGCATGGGCATTGGATGTGTGAACTCATGGGGCGCATGGCCACGTCAGGAATACCAGATGCCTTATCAGGACTATACCTACACGTATATCATCTCACCTATTCGATAACTTCATGACATTCACCGTGGCAAGTGCCCGGAGATGTTCAAATAACAAGAAAGCCATTCGAATACGAATGGCTTTCTTGTTTATAGGAGTTGAAAGAATCAAATGCTATCCCATATACCAGCTTCTGGTGTGTTGAATGTATCGCTTTTCACTAAATCCTTGATTTCCGAAGCGGTTTTGGACACGGCTGATTCCTTATCTAATGTGAGCCCTTCAATATTATCAATATTGGCTGCAGCATCCACTTTTTCACCTTCGTTGGTAAAGTTCTTGCGATAGACCTCCATGAGTTTGTCCTGTTCCTTGAGCGACTTGTTCATGGCACGAGCACGTTTAATGTCGCCCAAACTGAGGAGGGCTCCAGCTACGGCTCCTGCACCAGCACCGATAGCAGCTGCACCTACCTTGTTCTTCTTACCTCCTGCTATCAGTCCTGTAACAGCGCCCAAGGCTGCACCGCCACCTACTTTGGCAATAATTTGGTTGATGTATTTTTTCAGCGCCTTACGTTGTGCTTCAACAGCCTCCTGACTTCGATAGTTACCGAACTGGTCGACCAGCAGGACGCGAGTGACAGGGGTACCATCAGGATTGAGCATCGGAGTACCATCATCATTCGTCTCGTTAATGACCTGCAAATGATAGATAGGAATGGCATCCCAATCAATGGAGGTGGAATCTTCCTCTGCTGTACTGGTATCAGCCGCTCCATCGCCATCAGTCAAAGACGCGGAAGTGGTTGTTTTACTGGTGTCTGTCCCCTTGCTGAGAGCCTTGGATACCTTCGAGAGGATACCCTGTGCATCGGCAGATACAATAGAAATGCTTAGCAGTAGGAGAGTGAACAACCATTTGTATATAAATGTTTTCATATTGTCAATTTTTATTAGTTCTTTTATTCCTTATAAAGTTTGGTGCGGAACTGACGTTTCTGATAGTCGCCTTCAGACTTCTGCATCACTTCACGGATGTCAATGTATTCAGTTTTGATGCGCCCCTGCTCATAAGTGCCGATAGGACGGAAGATAAGTCCTGTTGGCAATGCCTTGCGGTCGAAAGTGAGATCAAGTTGTCCACGCACATCGCTGATGCCAGCACGGTGGTATCCCTGAGAAGATACGAGTTTGTTGAAACGTTTCTCATTGCGGAACTCACTGACGTTGGGAACCACACCATCGCATATCCACACCTCGACATCAGCCAACGCATCACCCTCATGGAAGCCGCTGTAGTTGCTGATCCATTCCACGAATGTGAACTTGATGTTGAGTGGTTGATCCTCGATGATCTTGTTGAGTCGTCCGATGCGCTCAGCGTAGAAGTCACAAGGATTGTACATGTTGAGTTTCTCCATAAATTCGATGGCGGCTGAGGCATAGCGCACCACTTCCTCCTGGGTTCCACCACCATTGCGCACCTTCTGTAGTTCGGAGAGTGCAGCCATCGCATAACGTTCGTAGAGTTTGCAGGAGTCGCACTGCTGAATGTTGGTGTTGATGGTGGGAGCCAAATCCTTGGGCATATCCTTGGCTTTAAGGGCATTGCGAAAAGCCTGCTGGGCATTGTCGTATTCACGCACAGCATACTGACGTGCTCCTTCTGCCAAAAAGCCGCTGCACACGCTGACATGCTTCTCCTCCAACATACGGAGCACAAGCACATTGTAACGCTTCTTAGAACGTGGCTTGAGGTCGGCGATACTGACGGTCATGCGGTTAGAACCTGGCACATAGACCGTGATGGTGGTCAATGCACCAAACTCATCGGCAGCGTCCTGTGCTTTCTCTTCCAACGCATCCAATTCTGCCCAATCGCTGTCTTTTGCCTTCTTCGAAGCCTTGGGGTCATCAAGCAGTTGATGCTGCTTCTCAGCCAAAACACGCTCGGCATCTTCCATCTGCTTTCTGGCATCACGAAGCAGTCGAACGGGGATGACAAGGCTCTTCTCCACAATGCTCTTGTCGGCTGCACTATTGGTTGTCTTCACTTCCACTCCCTTGCTTCTCAACACGTCACAGTCCACCTTTAGGTCTGGAATTGTTGAGGAAAAGACCACCTCACAGAGGGCAGAATCGAGAATAGCATCGTTGCTGGCTGTCGCATCTTCGAGGCTGAGAGGACGCTCAACCTCCTCTATCTTGTAAGCCCTGAAATTATCTGCCTTCGTCAGCACGGTAAATGAACAGCGGTTGACATCGCCTCGGCGATTCACCTCAATCTTGGGCTGTGCCGTTTCCTTACGATCCACCACAATCTCATACTCATATTGTCCCTTGTTGCTAGTGCCACGAGGTGAAATAGCTGCCTCTTTGGCGTTAAGAACCGTGATGGCGAGATCCCTATGGTTTGAAATGATGAGCACACCGCCAGCCCCCTTCAAGTCGGCCACACGGTCGGCTTCAGGCATAGGACTGGCTGAGATGTAGGCAGACTGCGCCTTCATGGCAACGATGACCATCAGGAGCAGAAGGGTTGAAAGTGTACGTTTCATGTGTTTTCTTCTTTTCTTTGGGGTTGTTTATCTTACAATCCGAAGCCTCCAAGAGTCGAAATATCGTTGTTAGGTCGGATACGTGAACCTCTCACACGTTCTGGTTGCCAGGTACGCACGTGAATAATGGGGTCAGATCCGTCAGCTGGGAATTCGAAGAGAAGGAAGAGCAGACCTTCATCAGAATAGGTGCTCGATTTCCATGTCTGGCGTAAGCGTACACCATACTTGGTGGGATCAACGGTAGAGCGTACGATGCAAGATGCCTGACTGTTGCCTGTCTGCATCTTCATGTAGTCATCGTCAAGTTCGAACGTCACGTCAATCCAAGCATTGCGAGCAAAGCACTTTTTCAGGTTGGTGATGTATTGCTGTTTGTTCTGACGGTTGAACTGCACATCGTAAGTGAAACCTCCACGATCACCAGGTCTGCGACGCTGTACCACATTACCTGTAATGATAAGAGCATCGTCACTGAACATGGCCTCGATGGTGTTAATGTCCTTCATGTTGTAAGCCGTACGGAAACGCTCCAACTGCTGCAAAATGATGTACTGGTTTTCCCAGTCAGCCACTTCCTCACCGCCTTCATCAAGATTGATACCAGCAGCCTGAGCATTGAAGGTAAAGCGGAAATCTGTTATTTGCCCATTGCGGTCAAATTCCACCACAGCTTCCTGATACGTGTCTGTACCATACCCTCCATCAAGGGGAGACATAAGCAGAGGAACGTCACGCACCATCATGGTACCGTCACGAAGAATCCAAAGGTGGGTCTCCAAATTTACATCTTTATTACGGAAAGGGGTAACAGCCCAAATACGAGCCAATGATTTCTTGGCAAAATCGTTCATGGCGATGCTGCGCGTTGAGACATTGCTGCGAGTACGATGTGCAGCATCAATAGCGGTAAGCAGTTGCGCAAGGTTTCGTTCTGCATTGTTGACACCAACTGTACGTGGTTTGTCAGTGGTAAGACGCACGTTAACAGCCTGACTCTCCAGAGAGAAAGCAAGGCATAATACCATCATCAGGATGGTTCTTAGATAAAAATTCTTTTTCATATTATCTGTTGTTTTATTGGTTATGATTGATTGTTTTATTTCTCCACTCGACTAAAGTCTTGTATGAAGAGCTTATCATCAAGCAGTTTGGTTGGGATATAGACGTAAGCCATACAGCGAATGCGTTCTTCTGTGGCTGTCTGATCTGATAGTAGGCTCAAGGGGAATGTGACATCAAGCAGATGGGTGTAGGCGAAGCGCTGATTGTAGGCAAAGAGCGCACCTGTCAGTTCTGTGTCAGTTGTCTTTTTTACACCAAAGTAAAGTTTACATCCTTCAGCCAAACAAAAAGCAATGAATTGACTGAGATTCACATTGAGTTGGTCTCGCTTTCCACCATAGCGATTCATGGTCAGTGCCAAAGGGTATTCCTTATCGCCAATGCCCGTGAGCATCAAGTTGCTCACACTCTGCATCGGTTGCCAAGAGGTACAAACAGGATGGTCTCGACCTTCAGTTTCCGACACATATAGATCTCCTCTGATGTAGCGGCTCATGTAGCCACCTCCATCAAGAATTAGGCAATGCTCTCCTATAAATCCCTTGGCATCTGCCCAGCGTTCCAGAATATCTTTAGGATTCATCGCAACCGCACGTTGAATGTCACGCTCAGCTATCAATTCCAATTCTACAGCATTGGTTCCTATAATGAGTTGGCAGTTGGCTGGAATGACCATGCTGACCTCCTTTTTTTCATCGTCGAATGACCATGTAAGGCGATAGAAGCGATTGCGGATTTCCTCCATGTCGAATGAGAAGTTCGTTTGCGGAGTAAGGGAACGAAGAATATCCGTACTTCCACGAGTGAATACTACCTGATCCACATCCATCCGAACATCTGCAGCCTTGCCGTCAATACGCAGATCGAGTTCCAGTAGGTAACGCTCAATGAACTGGAAAAGTGGCTCATTATTGTAGTGAACTGCCAATTCTGGTGCAAAGAGGCGGTAGCCAATATGATTCACCTCACCGTATGTGTTCGTGGTAGCATAGATTTCCTTGCCTCCACGATTTGCCACAGTTCCAAGGTCAGCGCTTAACTTGACATCAGTTGGCAACCGCAGCGAGAGGACTGAAGCAATTTGCCTCAACCTCTCCGTACGATAAGTCTGAGCATAGCAGAGTTGAGTGGTCAGCAACATCATGAGTGCTGTGACTAAACGAACCCTTCGTATGATCTTGATGTCCATGATTACTCCCATTACAATGTAACGTTTTTAAGGATTGATGGCTGTAATGTCACCGTCGTGATACCAGTATCCGATACCGCCAGAAACACGTCCGTCACGGAAGTCTGCCTCGAACTTGTCACCACGCTTTGCATAGTATTCAGCAGAGTTCACAATCTTATGGCTGGTACTGTACACGATGGTACCATGTCCGTGTGGCTGACCATTTTTCAAGTCCCCCGTATAGGTACCATATCCAAGATTCACCGTTCCATAATTGGGATTACTCTTGGGCGTCACCGTCACCATCACATTCGAACTGAGTTGTGAGTCACTGGTGTAAGCAATGATGTTGGCAGAACCCTCTTTCACGCCTTTCACGATGCCCTTTTCTGCATCTACCGTAACGACACTCTCGTCAGATGAACGCCAAAGTACCTCTTCGTCATACTCTTCTGGTTCTGTCTTCACTTTCAGTTGCTTGGTTTGACCGACCTGCACAGAGAAGTTCTTGCTGTCAATGTTGATTGTCTCCACAAAGACCTCTGATGGTTCAATGACATCATTTTCTTTTTCGTCGTTATCCCTGGCTGAGCTGACATTGCTGTCTTCCACCTCATCTTCTTCACCCATTTGTTCTGTGTCATCACCCAAGATGGAGTTCTTCAATTCGTTGATTTTGTCGACGGGATTACATGAACTCATCATGCCTACCATAAACAGTGCCATAAGCAGCACATACACATACTTGTTAATTGTTTCCATAATTGTTAGTTTTTAAGTTATTAAACTTCTATTATACATTTTTTATAAGGTATTTCCTTCCGACAATAGTTCGTTAAAATATTAACAAATCCGTTTTATAATAATCACTTCCTTTTTAAATTCACCTTGAACTGCCAGTTATTGCTACCAGAAGCCGTACCAGTGATGTTGTCGGCATCACCATCAAGTTCAAAGCACCATTGGCGTCCGTTTTCTTCACCCATAAAGGAGATTGTGCCATCGTCTGCAGGTAAAGACTCACCAATCATCTTCATGGTTGTGCCGTATTTCACATTTTTATAAATGGCTGATAGTTCTCCTTTTCCAGGTCTATTTGTAATAGTGAACTCAATGGGATAGCCACCCATATCACCCGTGTATTTTGTGGTGCCTTCTGGCAGGAAGGACATGAGTCCGTAGCTTTCCATATTCGTCTCCATACTAGAGTCATCATCCTGTCCATCAGCCGATGTGTCACCTTGACAGGAGGTGAAATCGAGAAGGGGGTCGGCGGTTTTTTGCATTCCCTGGAAACTGGTGAGTTTTGTGCCGTCGGGACTAAACAAGAAATAGGTATTGCCTTCCTGTAGGATGAAGCTGTCGCCAATGGCGGTGGGGTGGCAATAGTCGTATTCAAATGGGATGAGAATTTCACCATAGGCATCAATGACACCCCAGCGGTCGTTAAGCAATGCGGCAAAGCATCCTTTCCCGTAGTTAATGAGGGCATTGTATTGAGGAGAGAGGACAATGCCCCCTTTGCTATCAATGATACCGCTCAAACTGTTGGAACCGATGAATACGAGGAAGCCATCTTGATAGTAGGCAGTGTTTTCCATCTCGGTCACGTTGCTGTCGAATGTTAGGATGCACTCGCCTTGTTTATTGAGTAGATGAAAGCGCGGTTGGTCAGAGTTGGCATCACAAACGATAATCTTCCCCTCGTGAAATTCGCGGCTGACGGGATTATATTGGCTGGTGTTGATGTCACCCACCTGACGACCTTGGCTATCGACTATGTGGATGATCTTGTCGTTGTAGTCCTTCTGCACCAGAGTCACCCCTTCACTGAAGCTTGCGATACTGGCATTGGGGGCTGGCACGATGATTTTCCCATTGTGGTCGATAAGTCCTTCTTGGAGATACTCATCGCGATAGACAGCATATCCATCGGAGGAAAATCCGTAGCAGGAAGAGATTTCCTGCGGAAGGGTAGCATGGATGTTCCCCCTGCTATCGATGATGCGGAGAGGCGTGCCCGATCCTGACGATACCGTGGCCCAGTCTGTTTGGAAGAAAGAAGTAGCGTTAACGAAAGTCTCGTCGATGACAGGAATGTCGGGATGCCCCACACTGTAGAGTCGGTAGTGTTTGCCGGAACAAACCCAATAGATGCCGTTGCTTATGCTGGAGATGACAGCATCAGCGGGGTAGGCGTCTTTGACCGCCAAATACCCTTTTGAGTCAATGATGCTCCATGAACCACCTTCTGTTTGTTGTACGGGTAGATAGACAGCTTCCTGATAAGGCAAACAACTGACGAGCAGAAGTGCGGAAGAGAGTAGCGTGATAAAAATCTTTTTCATCATTCTTGGTATTTTTGATTCTAATTCATGTTCGTCTGGTACGATTCCTCCAACCGGATGTGCATTAGACATTGTGTATTAAAAATTGCACATAATCAATATCCATAAGCCTCGTGGCTATAAGTGATGTTGGAAATTTTTGCCGTAGGTTTGATGTCACTGACTTTATGAGGAATTTCAGTGTTGAGATCTTCATCTTTCACTTCGTAGCAATAATGTCCGCTGGTGGCGAAAGCTATCCCCTGAAAGTAGTTCATCCATTCCATACTTTTCTTGGTAAAGAGAGTACGGGCAGGATAGCCTACATAGAAGCCCTCTTGAGTTTTCACGATGGAAGCAGAGCCTGCTTGCAAAGTAATAGAGGTGATGCGTTTGCTGTTGTCAGAATATACACGAAAAACGTTTTTTCCCGTTTTTGTGAACTGATAGAATTCTTCTGTCCATTCACCATCTTCATCCCATTTCGTCTCTACTTGACGTGCAAATTTGTCATACAGCCCTTCATATGTGGCAGGAATGTTGGAGAACCGCTGACCTGTCTGGATTGGTCCCAATTTGCCATCGGTGAGGGTAAAAGGTCTGGCCTCGGTTTGTGTGGCAGTGCTTTGCTGGGTTTGTGTATGCTGAATGGGTGTACTGCTTACTTGTGCATCAAACACAGCCTTGCCTTCTGCTGTGAGATAAGGAGCAACTTCTTCCACTGGCACCTTGACATCCTCAAAGAAGTGGCTGCCCATCGAAACGTGCAGGTTGGCTTTTCCATCAGCGGCAGGCATGACTTGATAACCTCCCTCTTCCACGGATATTGTGGTGCTGAGGTCTTCAGATTCGTATTTCTTAACCAATGCTCGCAATGTCGCAGAAGGGATTTTTACCAAGTTTTTGGAGTCCAACACATTGCCGTCGCTGAAACGTACAAAGGTGTCATATTCCCATGGCCCTCCATTGCCCCACACACCAGTGGTGACGCTGAACACCACGCCAACCTCATTCTGGAACTTCTCACTGATGCGCAATGAATAAGTACACAATGGATACACCTTTCCCGTCTTCAGCCCCCTCTGGAAGGCTGATGCATAATAATCTGCAACACCCTCGATGGAGGCATCTGCAGGGGCTTTGCCCAGTTCTTCCGCCACGGGCGACCGGTCGCAAATGGCACGGATGCCCCTTGCCACGTTCCGTTGGGCATCACCTTCACCTTTGGGCAAGACAAGGTTCACATCCAATGCTGCATAAGCGCCGTCGGGAGTCTGTCCGTCATCCTGCCGCTCACAATCAGAGAACTGCATCTTAGCTTCTTCGCCATTCTCATCGCTTGATTTCTTGCTGCCAGAACTTATGTTGTTGAGGTAGTTTGTTACAGCTTTTGTGATAATACCTTCACAAGCTGTCAGTGTCATTAGCGTACTGACTACAAAAAGTGAAATGAAAAGCTTCTTCATGATTATCTTGATGTTAAGAGTTAATATATACGGTAAAGCAACCAAGCATTAGGGTAGGCGCTCCGAAGCTTGTCGCGAACCTGGACAACTGAAGCATAGTTGTCGAAAGAGGCGGCGATCACACGATACTTACCTGTCTCTGGATTTTGTGCCACTTGTGCCGAGTATTTTTTTGCAACAAGGGATTTGCGCAAATTGTTGGTCTCGTCAATATTGTCGAAAGAACCACACACAACGTTGTATGGATTGAGAGTGCCGCCATTCATTACGATGAGACGTTCTTGACGGCAATTTTGTGCGTCTGCGGGCAGAGGTGCCGTGGTAGTAACAGTTGTTGTGGAAACCTCTAATTCTGCGGGGGAGAGTTTTGAACGGACTGGACGTACGGATAGTCCTTTATATCGTTCATCTGAATGGCTGGCACTTGGAATCAATTCACCAAATGTGAATAAGGCACATGAATAAAGGGGGTTGTCATCAAATGAAGATGTCCAATAACGCCCTTGCGCTCTTTTGTTTTTTAGTTCTCCCATAAAAGTGGTACTCCAATTATAATTTTCTATCATGAATTCAGCGCAGGGAAGTATTAAAACATTGCCATTCTTACCTTTTGCATGGACTTCCTTGTTCCCATCTGCCAATTCCACTTCTGACCATTTGCATTCATAAGCAAGCTCCTCCCATTGCTTTTTTGTAGGTATATGCCAAGGGCTTCCCCAATTCTGGGTTGCAGCATCATCTATAGCATCTAGCACTTTCTTGTTGTCCAATATTCCGACATTTGGACGGTCACAGTATTTGGTCATTTGGTCTTCGTGAAGCCAAGAATTTTCAGGGTTCTTTTTCCAGAACTTATAAGTTTGCCATGTATAGACCTTTTTCGGTTTTGTCTCACCCCATGCGAAATAATCTCCTGTATCATGTAGAGAGGATGCTCCAACATTCATAGTAGCCCAAAGTGTTCCACTCGGCAAGCCTAAATCTACATATTCATGATTTTGTGTTGGCTCCGGTGTTGTTGTACTCTGTTGAACTTGTGCACGCCTAACTTGTGCATGCAAGAAACTTGTTCCCACCAACATAAGGAGAAGGATATAATGCTTTTTCATGATTATCTTATTGTTATGTAGTTTTTAAATTACTGAATAGAATAATTAAGTGAGGGACTACTACGACTATTAGCATATATTTATCAGCGCATGCGATAGGCAACAGGGTGGTCTGCTTGACCTATCTTCTTGAAAGTGGCAAGTTGTTCTCCTTTTCTATTGACAAGCATATATTCATAGCCCGTCCCCATGACAAAGTTGTCCCCCAACTTCTCTGTGTCAAACTCTCCATAACTGAAATTGAGAATGGTCTCATTCTTCGCATTGATAACACCGAACCCACCATTAGCCATAGCGATAAAATCTCCTCCACCCACATTGAAAAGCATAGGGTATTGGGGAGAAATAACAACATCGCCATCATCATCCACAACACCCCATTGACCTGAGGCATCTTTGAAGGTAGCATAACCACCTCTGTAATAAGTAGCGTCCACAGCCATAGGAAGAGCAAACTTCTCTTCGCCCTTCTGATCTATAACACAACATTGAGAATTGCTAGTATTGCGGACAATCATTTTACCCTTTTCCATGCCAAGGTTTATCACCATGTACCTCTGGTGGTCAATTTCTCCGAGAATATTTCCTTGTGTGTCCAAAAACTGATGCAACTCAGCAAGGAAAACTCCCTCACCAAGAGGAGCCAAGTTTGTATAGGCTGGCTCTATGACAATCTTACCATTTGTATCGACCACTCCGAACTGTCCGTCCTCACCCTTTATCAGAGCATATCCATCCTTGTAGAAGCTTCGACATTCCTTGATGCTTTCAGGCAGAGTAGCCACTGTCTCTCCCTTGGTGTTGATGATACGTATGGGTTGGTTGCGAGTTGCCACAAAAGTATAACCACAATAGACAAAGTCCGCCACATCGGCTGCCTCTTCATCTAGCAGAGGCTGATTAGGCTGGTTAACGCTAAAGAGCTGACGCCGTCCGTTGCTGAACCTCACCCAATAAACGTCATCGAAGACATTGGAGATGGAAGAGGCATCTGTACGGAACTCTGTCTCGACCACCACCTGACCATTCTTGTCGATAATGTTCCAAGTAGAACCATTGGACGGTCTCACTGCAAGGTATTCTCTATGCATGGAACTTTCATCTTCACTATTGTTCGTACTACAGCTATTCAACATATATGCCGTAGTAATTATACAGATGCTAACTATCGTTGTGTAAAAGGCATTCTTCTTCATAAGGCTTAGTTTTTTAGGTTGGTTGAAGTAAAATGAATTTGTAATATTATTATGTGTCGAGGTCACGACTTGACTACTTTTTCTCATTGGATATTGTTGAGTCAACAACTGTATCAGAAGAATTGTTTTTGATTTCACCTATTGGGGTAGCCTCTATCTCCTGCCTGAAAACTCTTTCAATTTCCTTTGGCGCAGCAGGTTCTTCAGGTTGTTCCTCTGCCTTGAGGTATAGCTCGCGATAGATGACAGCAAGGAGTGCCTCGTAACAGCAGATACCCACTATGAAGAACACAATCCAAATAGTGGTGGTGATAAAGGTGAGTGCGCCTGCAGATGATGCCAGGTCACTGCTGGAACTGCTGACCATACTGGCAGCATTTAGAAGCCATGCGATACCAATGACGGGTAAGGTGATGAGTTGGGGAATGATGTAGAAAGCCAAGGAGAAGACGAGGAGCAAGAAGAAAATCTTCCATTTGAATCCATAAGTGGCTTGCCTGCTCATTTCAAGGGCTTCAATCGGAGTTGTTTCTCGGTCAAGCAGGATGAAAAGTGATAGGCTATACATGATGAACAAGACAGGCAGAGCAGGGATGAAAAGAACAGATAAGATGGTTGGAAGCAACATCATGGTGTAAAGCCCCAAGAACAATAGGTAATTGCCTATCTGTCTGCGATAGACGGAATCGAAGATAAAAGTGGGGTTAAGGGTTTCTCCGTGTGCCAGTTTGCTTGGGATGGTGGCCATAGCGATGGATGTGCCAATGTTGAGATAAGGTATCCAACAGGTAAGTAAATAAATCACCACTGTTATTAATAGCGGTATGGCATTATTCATTCCGAGTTTAGTAGCTTCTTTGAATGTCGCTATAAATTCAAGTTTACTTTCCATAGTTTTATTGTTTAAGAAGTTAATATTTAGGTTGATTGTTTACGAGGATTGATGGGTTTAATATGTTTCCACATTAAGGTTATAGGAAATCATACAAACTTTTGCATTAGGCTTGAAATGATTAACGTTTGTTGGTTCAATGTCTATTAGGTCATCGCTATTCACATAATAGGTGTAGTGACCACTGGTTGCGAATGAGGTGCCTTCGTAGTAGGTAATCCATTCCATACGCTTCTTGGTGAAAAGGGTGCGGGCTGGATAGCCTACATAGTAACCCTCTTGGGTCTTGATGATTGAGGCGGAGCCTTCCTGCAATTCGATGGAAATGATTTTACCTTCAGAAATTAGTGCACGAAAAACCTTCTTGCCTGCTTTGGTGAACTGGTAGTATTCTTCAATCCATTCGTCTCCACCTTCACCGCCCATTTCTTCTTTCCTATATGTGTATTTATCATATAATCCAGCGTATGTGGCAGGAATATTGACGAACCGCTGACCTGTCTGTATGGGACCCAATTTGCCATTGGCTAGTGTAAAGGCACGTGTGGTTGTCTGTGCCGTACTTCTTTGTTGGGTTTGTGTACGCTGAACAGGTGTGCGCCTAACCTGTGCTTGCAGAAGTGATACTCCTGCAAGCATAATGAGAAGAATCAAAGCTTTTTTCATGTTAGTAAAGATTTGTTAGTTAATAATTAATGTAAAAGAAAGAATATCAAGGGCATCAGTTTGAGGACTGATGCCCCAGATAAAAGATTTAGTGAGACTTATCTCAGTACAGGAATTGTGATGAAATGAATTTTGTTGTCAGCAAATTCAAAATTATCGCATGAGATTCCAAGATCAAATGTCACATTCTTTGCCTTAGGGCTGAAATCAAGAATAGCAACAGTCCCTGAAATAGTTGAGCCAACAGGAATGGTTGTTTTGAGTGAATTGTCTCTTATATAATCAGAATTGTTAATCGATAATGCCATTTTATCTCTACTATAGTACTTGTTTGATAAATCATCATATATCCAATTCATCCCTCCATCTACAGTAAAATCACGAAGCGTTTCTCCCGTATTATTTTGAATAGTAAAATTAACATAAAGAGTTCCTTTTTCATCCACTTCTGTACCACTTAATTTAACATTCAATTTGAAATCTGGTTTCTGTATATCATCATAAAGCACGCGATTGTCTTTAACAGGAATAGTCAAGAAACGAACAACATTATCGGAAAGGGCATATACATTGGATGAACATTGTATTGGAGCAGAGATGTATTTTGCCTTATTAGTTGAATCGAAATCTCTGATTCTGATACGACCATTTGCGGTCTCCCCAGCTTTTAATCGTAAAACAAATGAATCATCTCTTTTGTAAAAGCTATCACCAAAAGCGATATCAATTTTTTCTCTACAATAATACGCATTCCCAAGATCATCTTTTGCATAATCAATCGGCAAAAATGTAAGATTACCCATTTCTATTTCTGAATTATTGGTGACAGAGAAATCTATCTGAAGTACGGATCCCACTCGTTCACAGTTTGTCACTTTATAAACGAGCGCAGTGTCATTTGTTTGGATGCCTTTCTCCATTACACGGTTGTCATCAATAACAAAATCATGAGCTGCAACATCATAACTTTCAGCAGGTAAGCTAGACGAGCCGAACGTGAGATCAAATGAAAGCTTCTTTGCTGTGTTAGATGAATCGAAATTCAAAATCTTTATGATATAGACAGCATATCCATCAGCAGGAATAGTCATGGAATTCCATTTATCACTATATTTAGGTATTGCAGTGATGTCGTTAGTGTTTGTTAGAAAGACTCGATCGTTAACATAATAAACATTTCCAATATTGTCGGTGATTTTGTTATCCTTCAGCTGCAACATAGCATTATTAACAGCTTGACCAGTAGTGTTCTCGAAGGCCATCTCAATGACGAGGTTAGCCCCCACACGTTCACATCGGTAATAATAATAATTGAAGTAATCTTCCAACGGGTACACCGTTTCCTTCTTTCCTCCATTGTTTCCACCACCACTATCTTCTTCTTCATCGTCTTTACCACATGAAGTTACACATAATCCGCAGATTACTAACATGGCAAGCATTGTTGCCCACAAACTAATTTTTTTCATTGTTTTGTTAATTAAAGGTTGTTATTTAGGTTGATTGTTATAAGTAAATACTATAATGGTTTACATTTTTGGGCTTTCCTTAGGCTCATAGGAATAATGTTAACAATAGATTTTCAGAGAATAAGGCACAAAAGAAAGGTGTGAGCCTTTGCCTTCTTCTCTAGTGGTAGGTTCTGGACTGACCTGTGCGGAAAGAATGGGTTGAATAACAGCTCACACCTCCGAAGTATGGCATTACAGTACGAAACCATTGTGCATCATACAATCGAAGTGGAGCGAGTATCGTCCTTTTCAGTCCGCACGAGTCACTCGTGCATTCACTTTCCTAAAATTGCGAATTGTCCAGATTCACCACTAGGAAATAAGCGTACGCGCTTCCTAATATGTCTTGCAACCCGAAGGCTGCTCCTGCCATCAGCAACTCCGAAAAGTCATATTTGGCAGAATCTCAGTTGCAAAGTAAGTGAATATATGTGAAACTTCCAAATTTTTTTTTAACTTTTTTTATTTTTTTCTTTCATTTTCTTTCTTGTTTACGCACACAGTGAGCTACACACAGCAAAGAGCAAGCACAATAAGATTAAGCAAAAGTGTCTAAGGTGTCCTAAGGTTGCCGTAAAGTTCCTCTCTAAAACATTAGTACGCTTTTTTCTGCTCAAAGAGTAGGGCATTGTTATATGAAAGAGTAGGGCAAGCTTATGTGAAACAGTAGGCTATTGTCAGTAATGGATGCCTTCCGTTTCCAAGAAATCAAGAAAGA
>JAGAAZ010000001.1 GCA_017614895.1 Bacteroidaceae bacterium
AACACTGCTGTGTTAACTTTCTTTGCGCTTGCACTGATGGCGATAACTGCTGCGAGAGCGATGGTGATGAACTTTTTCATAATTGTGATGTTTTAGTTGTTATTAATTATTGTTTTATTATTTCTTGTTTTGTCTTTAACCGTTAACCTTTAACCGTTCTTTTGGGTTGACGATGCAAAGTTACGGGCTTTTGTGATGGGTTTCAAACTGAAAATCCCCAAACAGTAGGGGATTTCCTATAGAAGATATAGGGATGTGGATTTAAACCTTTTGCAAGTGGTTGATTGTGAAAGGATAACACTGATAATGCTTGTGCTCTGTGTGTTTTTTTTGAACACGAATAACACGAATGACACGAATATTTTTTTTGTTTATATTTGGTGTTGTGCTCACTTAATCGTAACGTTGGCTTCGCCGAAGTTACTCACGTTCGACAATAAAAATATGCTTATATTTTGTATTGTGCTCACTTAATCGTAACTTTGTACCCAAATAATAGTCGGATGACAAACAAGGAAAGAGCGGAGCAGTTGATCGGCATGTGCGATTGGAACGGTCTGACGCAGATGCTGGGTAGCCTGAGCAATATGGAGCTGAGGCGGATGGAGCGTGCGATGAGGGAAGAGGTGTTGGTTGGGTTGAGGAATGACTTGTTTTGGGAAACGTTGCTACACATTATTATATTTAAGAGGGCGGCATTCATCAGTGGGGTGACGGCTGTGACGCATCTGGTGAAGGATGGTACACTGGATTTTGAAGTGGAGAGTGTGGGGCGACTGTATGAGCACCTGAAGGCGACGCATGTGGAATCGCTGGTGAAGATATGCAACATGATGGTGCCGGAACTGAAGACGGAGGCACAGGTGATGGGGATGTTTGGGGCGTTTCATGTGGAGAATGAGGTGACGCGATTGGCTGTGCTGCTAAAGGCGGAGCACGATTTGTCCTACTACCTCATCTTCAAGACGCTGAAATTGATAGAGGATAAGGTCATTGCGAGGAAATGTTGCATGGCATTGGTGAAACGGAAGGACGATCGTGCCTTCAATGCAGTGTGTCTCATCAAGGCGTACTTCGGATTGGACGATCTGCCTGCACGCTTTTCGCTGACGATTGAACAATATGAACTGAGCCACATTGACAGAAACTACGACACGTTCTGTCATGTGCTGAACGGCAAACGTCCCAAACTATGAACGCATTGACGCTATACGAACTGAACGGTTTGGTGAGGGAAACGCTGGAGTTGACCCTCAACGATGAGTATTGGGTGCAGGCTGAGATTGCTGAACTGCGCGTGAATCGTCATTGCTACATGGAACTGGTGCAGAAGGAAGCGCGTGGGAACGGCATTGTGGCGAAGGCACGGGCACAGGTGTGGGCGAATCGGTGGGCATTCATCAAACCGATGTTTGAAAATGTGACGGGACAGACGTTGGCAACGGGGATGCAGGTGATGTTGAAAGTGGAGGTGACGTTCCACGAACTCTATGGCTACTCGTTGAACGTGACGGACATAGACCCCACCTATACGTTGGGCGACATTGCCCGACATCGACAGGAAATCCTACAGAAATTGGCAGAAGCGGGAATCGATACGATGAACAAGGAACTGTCTTTGCCACGATTGCTACAACGCATTGCAGTCATCTCGTCGGCATCGGCTGCAGGCTATGGCGATTTCTGTAACCAACTGAATAACAACCAACGAGGCTTGGCATTTAGAACCGAGCTGTTTCAGGCGGTGATGCAGGGTAATGAGGTGGAGAGCAGTGTGGTGAGTGCCCTGAATCGCATTGCGGAGAGGCTGGACGAGTGGGATGTGGTGGTCATCATCCGAGGGGGTGGGGCAACGTCTGACTTGCAGGGCTTCGACTCCCTTTTGTTGGCGGAGAATGTGGCACAATTCCATCTGCCCATCATCACAGGAATCGGACACGAACGGGACGATACGGTCATTGACTTGATCGCTCATACAAGGGTGAAAACACCAACGGCTGCTGCTGAATTCCTGATCCATCATCAGGAGCAGGAGCTGGACATGCTGGAGGATTTGTCTGCTCGTCTGACCGACCACGTCAGCCAGTTGCTCTATGGCGAAACTACCCGTCTGAAGATGTTGGCAGGCAAGATCCCATTGCTCTTCTCCACTGTGAAGGCGAGGGAGGAGGTGCGCCTGCATCGACTCTCGGCATCGCTGGCAAACAGCAGCGTCCAACGCCTGGAAAAAGCGAAGGGTGGGGTAGAGCTGATGAACCAGCAACTGACCCTGTACTCGTCGGCATTGTTGCAAAGCGAGCGGAAACGCATCGAATTGATGGAGAGTAAGTTGCAAAGTGCAAACCCGAACAGAATTCTACAGTTGGGTTTCAGCATCACACGTGTTGGAGGGAAGGCGCTGAGGGATGTGGACGAAGTGAAGGAAGGGGACGAGATAGAGACCACATTAGCATCTGGAATCTTGCGTTCCATCGTCAAAAAATAAAGTTAGGGTTAAGGTTAAAGTAAAAAATATGGAAGAAAAACTGACGTATGAAAAGGCGGTGAAGCGCCTCGAAGAAATTGTGAAAAGGATTGAAGGTGGAGAGATGGACATCGACTCCCTGACCGCCAATCTGAAGGAAGCCAAAAGTTTGGTGGAGTTCTGCAAAGAGAAGCTGACAAATGTGGAGGCTGAAGTGAAGAAATGCCTCGATATGTGAAAAAAGCGTAATTTATTGTGCATCTTCTTGTGAGACCCAAATCTTTTTCGTACCTTTGCATCGAATTTTTGGATAAAAGAAAAGAGACAATCGGAAAACAATGGAGAAAACTCTTGTGATCTTGAAGCCAGGTGCAGTACAGCGCGCACTCGTAGGCGAAGTGACTGCCCGCTTTGAGCGTAAAGGCTTGCGTTTGGCAGGCATGAAGATGATGCAACTGACAGATGAACTGCTCAATGAGCACTATGCACACCTTGCCGGTAAGCCTTTCTTCCAACGCATCAAGAATTCCATGATGGCTTCTCCCGTTGTTTGCTGCTGCTATGAGGGTGTTGACGCTGTGGAAACAGTGCGTTCGATGACAGGTAGCACAAACTCAAGAAAGGCGGCTCCAGGCACCATTCGTGGTGACTTCGGTATGAGCTTCCAGGAGAACATCATCCACACTTCCGACTCTCCAGAGAATGCGGTCATTGAACTCAACCGCTTCTTCAAGCCAGAGGAAATCTTTGATTACACTCCTGGCGTATTCCAGTACTTGTATGCAAATGACGAGTACTAAAACAACCATTTTACTTAACTTCAAACTCCTAAAAACAAAACATCGTGGATTTTTCAACAATTAAAAAGACTGTCGGTATCTTCGTACTTTCAATGGTAGCTGTGAGTGGCTTCGCTCAGGACATCATCGCAAGACAGGCTCCATCCGACAAAAGACTTAAAGACATTCGCAACGTAAAACTCAACAATACAGCAGCTATCTCTGCTGACCTCAACAATCCCGCAGCAAATATCTACACGGACTGGACCGACAACCTGAGAAGTTGTACGGGTGCTGTTCCTGCTAACTATAAGATTGACTTGAGAGGCTTCTGCATGCCTACCACAAACCGCAAGATCAACTCAAACTTCGGTCCTCGTTGGGGACGTCAGCATGAGGGTATGGACGTGAAGGTCTATATCGGTGATACGATCCGTGCGGCTTTCGACGGTAAGGTGCGCATCTGTAAGTATAACGGTGGTGGTTATGGCTACTACATCGTGATTCGTCACCCCAATGGTCTCGAGACTCTCTATGGTCACTTGAGCAAGCAGATTGTGAAGAAGGATCAGGTGGTTCGCGCTGGTGAGCCTATCGGTTTGGGTGGCAACACGGGTAGGTCTAATGGTTCTCACCTTCACTTTGAGACTCGCGTGCTTGGTCAGCCTATCGACCCTGCTTTGATGTTTGACTTCGTACATCAGGACGTGGTGAGCGACTACTTCGTTCTTCAGAACGGTATCTCTAAGGGCAGCAGCGTACAGAGCGCCAGCACCATCAGCACGGGTAGTGCACAGGGCAACAACAGAACTGCTCGCAAGTAAGAAATTTCATCAACTATCATACACGCCAAGCAATACCACGTTGCTTGGCGTCTTTTTTATGTATAAAAAAGGAAAAAGGGTTTTTCTTTTTGTATTGTTCTCACTTATTCGTACCTTTGCACATCTTTTTAAAAAGAATATGGATACTCAGCAACAATTCAAGCAGGCTATGGCAGGCTGTCGCGACATTTTCAAGAAGAAACTGCACGACTATGGGGCTGCGTGGCGCATCATGAGACCTTCATCGGTGACTGACCAAATCTTCATCAAGGCAAATCGCATCCGCAGCCTCGAGGTGAAGGGTGTGTCGCTGGTGGGCGAAGGCATCTACCCTGAGTTTCAGGCCATCGTGAACTATGGCATTGTGGGACTCATTCAGCTGGAGTTGGGTTATGCTGAGACGGAGGATATGGATGCAGCGAAGGCGATGGAGTATTACGACAAGTATGCTCAGGAAGCCCTCGAACTGATGCTCCGTAAGAATCATGACTACGACGAGGCTTGGCGCTCGATGAGAGTGAGCAGCTACACTGACCTCATCCTCATGAAGCTCAACCGCACGAAGCAGATTGAGGGGCACGACGGTCAAACACTCATCTCGGAGGGCATCGATGCCAACTACCTCGATATGATCAATTATTCCGTGTTCGGACTCATAAAACTCTCCGAAGCGCAAGATGGAGTCCAAGACTAAGTCATTGCTGCTTACGATCGCTGTGAATGTATGCCGCCTGCTCTTGGCTGCGACGTTCATCTTCAGCGGTTTTGTCAAGGCGAACGACCCACTCGGAACCGTCTATAAACTGGAGGATTACGTCCATGCGATGGCGTGGTTCACTCTGCCCGACACCTTCCTCTTGGGATGTGCAGTGATACTCGCTCTCTTCGAGTTCACGTTGGGTGTGTACCTCCTCTTCGGAATGAAAAGAAAGACTACGTCAGGCATCGCACTTGCCTTCATGGTGGTGATGACGCTGCTGACGGTCTATATAGCTATCGCCAACCCTGTGGAAGACTGTGGATGCTTTGGTGATGTGCTGATATTGAGCAACGGGGCTACGCTGGCCAAGAACATCGTGCTGTTGGGTGCAGCAGTGCTGGTCAGTCGCTACTACCGACTCCAGAAGGATTTCCTCGGTCCGACAGCGAAGTGGCTCATTGCCTTATTGTCGCTCTGTCTGATTGTCGGTTATACCATCTATTGCATCATCTGTCTGCCTGTGCTCGACTTCCGTCCCTACAAGGTGGGTACGAATATGCGGGAGGCTGTCACATCGGGTCAGCAGAAGTTCGACGTGAAGATTGTGTATGAGAAGGATGGGCAGACGATGGAATTGGGTGCGGAGGATGAAGATCCAGACTCTACGTGGACGTATGTGGAGACACGTCGTACACCCATCGAGACACAGCATCTCGCTACAGCAGACTTCTATGTGGCTGATGCAGACGGGGAGGACGTGACGGAGGATATCCTGCTGGCTGATGGCTATATGCTCCTGCTCATCATTCCAGACCTGATGCATGCAGACGAAGGATGTGTGGACAAGGTGAATGAGGTGTATGATTATGCGCAGGAGAAAGGGTGGGGCTTCTATTGCCTGACCTCGTCGGAAGACCAGCGGGCGCAGACCTACTGGAATGAACATACAGGTGCTGAATACCCCTACCACTTTGCTGAGGAGAGGATGCTGAAGACCGTGGTGCGTGGACATCCAGGACTGGTGCTCCTCCAAGATGGTGTCATCGTGAAGAAATGGGGCAACTACAACCTGCCCGATGGCGAGGATCTGGATGAAGAGACAGAACAAACAAACTAAAACAATCATAAAGGTTTAACTCATTAAAAACAAACAAAACTATGGCAAAGAAAATTGTTGCAGGAAACTGGAAGATGAACAAGAACTTGCAGGAAGGTATCGAGTTGGCAAAGGGTCTCAACGAGGCTTTGGCTGCTGACAAGCCTAACTGTGGTGTAGTGATTTGCACACCATTCATTCATCTTGCAAAGGTATCTGAAATCATTAACCACGACGTGATCGGTCTTGGTGCTGAGAACTGCGCAGACAAGGCTTCTGGCGCTTACACTGGTGAGGTTTCTGCTGAAATGGTGAAATCTACTGGTGCTGAGTATGTGATTCTCGGCCACTCTGAGCGTCGTGAATACTACAACGAGACTCCTGAAATCCTGAAGGAGAAGGTTGAGTTGGCACTCGCAAACGGTCTGAAGATTATCTTCTGCATCGGTGAGTCTCTCGAACAGCGCAAGGCAAATGAGCAGAACGCCGTTGTGAAGGCTGAGCTCGAAGGCAGCGTGTTCCACCTCTCTGCTGAGCAGTTCAAGAACATCGTGATTGCTTACGAACCCATCTGGGCTATCGGTACTGGTATGACTGCTACAGCTGATCAGGCAGAGGAAATTCACGCATACATCCGTTCTATCATCGCAGAGAAGTATGGTCAGGCTGTAGCTGATGAGACTTCTATCCTCTATGGTGGTTCTTGCAAGGCTTCTAACGCTCCTGAACTCTTCGCAAAGCCTGACATCGACGGTGGCCTCATTGGTGGCGCATCTCTCAAGGTGGCAGACTTCAAGGGCATCATCGACGCTTGGAAATAATCATTTAGTTTAAGGAGTTATCGCTTCGCTCGAAGTTATCGAAGCGAAGCGTTAACTCCGATAACTTCTTTAACTTCTGAAAAAATATATTTTCTCCTAATTCAACTCAACAATGAAAAGACTTCTAACTCTCACAATTTCTATTTTGTTGTGTACCATCACCATGTCTGCGCAGAACTTTACCGAGCACATTCAGAGCAATGTGTCGGGGCAAGGCACAGTGACAGTACACCAGGACTCCATTCTTGACGATATGGTGAACGGGAAGAAGCAGTTCGTTCCTGAGAAGAAGGAGACACAACGCGACCTTCCGGGCATTCCGAGAGGCAAGAAAACCAAGGCGCGTGGTTATCGCATCCAAGTGTATTGGGGCGGCAGTACACGCTCTGACGAGACCAATGCACGTCGTGCAGGCTCCAGAGTAGCCACCATCTTCCCCGAACTGGGTGTCTATACCACCTTCGAGTCGCCTAACTGGCGATGCCGTGTGGGCGATTTCGTCACCCGTAAGGAGGCTGATGAGTACCTCGACAAGATGAAGAGTGCACGACTGGCACAAGGTGCCATCATCGTCAAGAGTGAAGTGTATGTCTATCAATAACATAGTAAGAGTGAAATGAATAAGGAAGAAAAGATAGAACTTCTGAAAGACACTTGTACCAAGAGCCTTGAAGCCATTGGCGAAGACCCTCAGCGTGAGGGACTGAAACGCACCCCTGAACGTTTGGCACGTACCTTCCTCGAACTGACCAGAGGTTATGCGATGGATCCAGTTGCGACCCTCAAATCTGCTGTGTTTCAAGAGGATTACGACCAGATGGTGGTGGTCAAGGACATCGAGTTCTACTCTCTTTGCGAACACCACATTCTCCCCTTCTTTGGTAAGGTGCATGTGGCATACATTCCCAACGGCAACATCGTAGGTCTCAGTAAGATACCTCGTATGGTGGATATCTTTTCCCATCGTCTGCAAGTGCAGGAACACCTGACCAAGCAGATCTGCGATTGCCTTCAGCAGGCTCTCAATCCGCTTGGCGCCATCGTGGTGATAGAGGCACAGCACATGTGCATCCAGATGCGTGGCATCGAGAAGCAGGGTTCTGTCACCCAAACCATTTACTATACCGGTGTTTTTGAGAACACTGAGAAACGAAAAGAATTCCTCAATCTGATTAGGACTTGATACCACAATCCACCATCGACCGCATCGTTGACGCCGCCAACATTGTCGATGTCGTCTCCGATTACGTCACGCTTCGCCGCGCTGGCGCAAGCTACAAGGGATTGTGTCCTTTCCACGACGATAAAACCCCCTCTTTCTCCGTCTCTCCTGCCCGTGGTGTGTGCAAGTGCTTCAGCTGTGGCAAGGGAGGCAATTCTGTCCACTTCATCATGGAGATGGAACAGATGTCTTATGTTGAGGCACTGAAACATCTGGCCAAGAAATATGGCATCCCTGTTGAGGAAGAAGAGATGACCGACGAGCAGCGCCAACGGATGAACGAGCGCGAGAGTATGTTTGCTGTCAACGAATGGGCTGCCAAGTATTTCAGTCAGACGATGATGAACAACCAGGACGGTCGTGCCATCGGACTCGCATACTTCCGCAGTCGTGGTTTCCGTGATGACATCATCGCCAAGTTCCGTCTCGGTTTCTGTCTCGACAGCCCTGATGCGATGTCGAAGGAGGCAAAGGCAAAAGGTTACAACGAGAAATATCTCGTGGACACAGGCTTGTGTGTCAAACGTGACAACGGCACCATCTACGACCGTTTTCGTGGACGTGCCATGTTCCCTTGGGTGGCAGTCAACGGCAAGGTGGTTGCCTTTGGCGGTCGTGTGCTCGATTCACGCACCAAGGGTGTCAATCAGAAGTACGTCAATTCCCCAGACTCCCTCATCTACCACAAGGCAAACGAACTCTATGGCATCTTCCAGGCAAAGAAACAGATTGCCAAAGAGGATATGGTCTATATGGTGGAGGGTTACACCGACGTGCTCGCTATGCACCAGTGTGGTATCGAGAATGTGGTGGCGAACTCAGGTACAGCCCTCAACGAGGCACAAATCCACCTGCTCCATCGTTTCACCAACAACATCACCTTGCTCTACGATGGTGATGAGGCTGGTATTCATGCCGCTACACGTTCTACCGACATGCTGCTGGCTGAAGGCATGAACGTGAAGATACTTCTCCTGCCAGATGGTGATGACCCCGACAGCTTCTCACGTAAGCACAATGCACAGGAGTTCAAGGAATATGTGGCTGCCCATCAGACCGACTTCATCCTCTTCAAGACCAACCTCCTCCTTAAGGACGCACAGCGAGATCCCATCAAACGTGCTCAGCTCACGGAGGACATCGTGAAGAGCATCGCTGTCATCCCTGACGAAATCATCCGTTCCACCTACGTGCATGAGTGTGCTGAAATCCTCAATATGGACAAAGCCATCCTGATGCGTGGGGCGAACAAGAATCGTGCTGCCATCCTCGAAAATATGAAGAAGGAGGCGCAAAGGGAAAGGGAACGAGCCGAAAGACAGACCCTCTCCATAACCCTCCCCCGTGATGGGGAGGGAACACCTTCCGGAGAGCAGGGAAACATGTCGCCAACAGAGGTTCAACCTCCCATCTCTACACCAGAAGATGATGCTTTCTCTTCCCTCACATCCGAGCAAACGCCCAACATCCCGAATGGCTCTCTCCCCATTATGGGGGAGATGTCCTATGGACAGAGAGGGTCTGAGCGTTTCATCGGTCTCGAACGCCTCATGATGACCCTCATCACCCGCTATGGTGAACAAATCATCGAGGGGAAAGACGAAAATAATGAACCGACCCAGACGACACTGGCAGAATACGTGCAAGGCGACCTCGACTATGACGGCATCGCCCTCCGTTCGCCTCTTTATGCCAAGATGCTCGAACTGGTCTGCCAGCACGTTCACGACGAGGGCTTCATCGCCTCTAAATTCCTCCTCAACAACCAAGATGAGAACATCAGCCGTGAAGCTGCCGACCTCGTCAGCGACCGTTACCAGCTCAGCAAGGGCAACCAGATGGAGAAGACCGAAGAGGAACTCAAGGTGGATTACCTCTCTCGCCTCCTCCTCGACTACAAGAATGCTGTCATCGAGGAAGAACTCAAGCAGTGCAATGCCGACCTCACCCGTCCCGAAGTGATTGCCGACACCGACCTCATGCTCGACACCATGCGACGCATCAAGGAACTCGGAGAAATCCAGCGTCAGCTCGCCAAGTTGTTGGGCGATCGGGTTGTGGCAAAATAATTATATGAATATCCTGAGCCAAGACATCAAGTACCTGCAGGGAGTGGGACCACAGCGTGCTCTGCTGCTTGCCAACGAACTCGGCATCAAGACCGTGGGCGACCTCTTGGCATATTACCCCTATAAATATGTTGACCGCAGTCGCATCTACAAGATTTGCGACATTGACGGAGCGATGCCCTACGTCCAGCTCTGCGGACAAATTTTCTCTTTCGACACGATGGGAGAGGGGCGCAACAAACGCCTCATTGCCCATTTCTCCGATGGCACAGGCAGCATCGACCTTGTGTGGTTTCAGGGCATCAAGTATGCCGCCAAGTCCTACGACTGTCGCAAACCCTACATCGTCTTTGGCAAACCCACTGTGTTCAATGGACATATCCAGATAGCACATCCAGAGATAGAGAATGCGCCAGAGCATCTGAAAGAACAAGCACGCACCACAGGCAATCTCTTCGAAGACACCCCTGTCAATTCTCAATTTTCAATTTTAAATTCTCAATTATCATCTCAATTCCGTCCTTCCTACAACACTTCCGAGAAGATGAAGCGTTCTGGGCTCAATTCCGCTGCTATCGCGAAATTGACCGCCAATATGTTCAAGTTGCTCCAGCAGCCATTGACGGAAACCTTGCCTCCTTACATCGTGCAACAGCATCACCTGATGTCCTACGATGAGGCGGTGCGCAACATCCACTATCCCTCTTCGCCTGAAGCCATGCGTCATGCTCAGTTGAGATTGAAATTCGAGGAACTCTTCTACGTGCAGCTGAACATCTTGCGCTATGTGAAAGACCGTCAGTTGCGCTACAAAGGCATCGTGTTCAACACCATTGGCGAGCATTTCAACGGCTTCTTCTACAACCACCTGCCTTTCCAACTTACGGAGGCACAGAAGCGGGTCATCCGTGAAATACGTGCTGATATGAAGTCAGGACGCCAGATGAACCGCCTCCTGCAAGGTGACGTGGGCAGTGGCAAGACCCTTGTGGCACTCATGGTGGCGCTCATCGCCATCGACAACGGTTTTCAGGCCTGCATCATGGCGCCTACGGAAATCTTGGCAGAACAGCATCTTGACACCCTGCGCGAATTTCTGGGCGACCTCCCCGTGAAGGTGGAACTGCTCACAGGTGCTGTCAAGGGCAAGAAACGTCGGGCTGTGCTCGAAGGACTCGTGACGGGCGACATCCACATCTTGGTGGGTACCCATGCTGTGATTGAGGACAATGTGATGTTCAATCAGCTGGGTCTGGTCGTCATTGACGAACAACACCGATTTGGTGTGGCACAGAGAGCCAAACTTTGGATGAAGAATAATGTACCTCCTCACGTGCTCGTGATGACAGCCACACCGATTCCACGCACACTCGCTATGACCCTCTATGGCGACCTCGATGTATCCATCATCGACGAACTGCCCCCTGGACGCAAACCCATCCGCACCGTCCACATGTTTGATGCCCATCGACCACGCATCTACCAGCTGATGAATCGTGAACTGGAATTGGGTCGTCAGATATACATCGTCTATCCCCTTATTCAAGAGACGGAGAAGATGGACCTCAAGGATTTGGAGGCAGGGTTTGAGGAAATCAGCAAAGCCTTTCCCAACTACAAGGTCAGCAAGGTGCATGGCAAGA
Source organism: Bacteroidaceae bacterium (assembly GCA_017614895.1). Classification (GTDB taxonomy): domain Bacteria; phylum Bacteroidota; class Bacteroidia; order Bacteroidales; family Bacteroidaceae; genus Minthosoma. The sequence continues at coordinate 11,619 of JAGAAZ010000001.1, forward strand.
TGAAGTCAGCTGAAAAGGATGCCGAGATGCAACGCTTCGCCAACCACGAGACAGACATCCTCGTCTCCACTACCGTCATCGAGGTGGGTGTGAACGTGCCCAATGCCTCCGTCATGATTATCGAGAATGCCGAACGCTTCGGACTCAGCCAACTCCACCAGCTGCGAGGCAGGGTAGGGCGTGGTGCCGACCAGAGCTACTGTGTCCTCGTTACCAAGTTCGAGATAGGCGAGACCACCCGTAAGCGTATCCAAGTGATGGTCGATACCACCGACGGCTTCGAAATTGCCGAACAAGACCTCAAACTCCGTGGTCCTGGCGATCTCGAAGGCACCCAACAGTCTGGTATGGCTTTCGACCTCAAAATTGCCAACCTTGCCCGCGATGGTCAAATCCTCACCATCGCCCGCGACACAGCCCAATCTGTCATCACCTCCGACCCCGAGGAACGTAATCCTCAGAACGACATCCTCTGGCGAAGACTCCGGGAGTTACGGAAGGATCATGTGAACTGGGGTGCCATCAGTTAATAAAACCTCGAAACGGCACCAATTTTGAACAAAGCAAACATCACGTTAAAAGGAATATTTAGAAAAAATGCTGAAATGTTTGTATTTCGCATGTCTTTTATTGTATCTTTGTGCCAACTTTCAGATATTCAGCTATGCCAAGGAAGAAAACAGGAATGCCATTTGAAGCACCAATCATTTCCACTTATTTGCAACTTCATTTGGCTTTAGGCATTTAATCGTTTGCCTTTAGCCAAATGATCATGTGCCTTTAGGCAAACGATAATTTGCCTAAAGGGACTATCCCTATTAAGTCAACATAATGTCCCGATTATATTGAGTGAATCTCCCTGTTCTCCGAGGTGAATGTTCCAATTGACACAAAGTCCCACGACTTGTGCCCTTTTTGTGCCATGTAGCTTTATTCCAAATCCTAGCTTTGTTGGGAAAAAATTCCATGTTCTTTATTCCAATGGCATCCTCCCAACAACTCACCAATGACTTTGTCTTAGTCTTCGATAAGACTTTGCCCTACTAATCGATATGACAATGCCCCACTAATCGACCAACGCTTAGCCTACTGTTGTTTAGGCTCCTCCAATAACGTTCCCTTATTACTCAATAACCTGCCTCTGCTGAGAAATAGTCGTGCCTTTTCGAAATAGCCCTATTGTTTTGTGTCCCAATAGACAAGCGCCAAAACGCAAAATGCCAAATAATAACCACCCCTTCACGCTTATTTGGCACCTGGCATTTAGCAATTGGGTAGATACAGGTATAGGAGGGAATGAAAGATGAGCCTTTTTTGAGAAAAACCACAAGTTCGACCTTACATATATGACTGCCACTCGTATCTTTGTGTAGAATTTAGCCAGATGAACTTAGCCATGTGTAAGATGGAAAACAACTCCTACAATAGTCAAGTCTGATGCCTGTGTATTGCTATTATACAATAATGTATAGTGAACATAGGCATATATGCAAATCGGCTATTTGCGGTTTTTGAAATCCGACTCAGCATCTATAACTCTATTTAATGGTAAAGAAAAATGCGCCTTGCGTTAAGACCGAGATGTCGAAGCTTTGACTTGACTGTTTGAGTTCTTCTTCGATTTCGGGATTGCGGATGACGAACGCATATTCTCCAGGTTCCGCATCAATAGCAATGTCAAGTGCAACAACATGTCCGCCAACTTTACGGACATTTGATGTTATACTCACTCCCTTCGCTGCAGGAATGGTGTTCGTATACATGAACTTCTCGTTGTTTTGGCGAATCTTCAGGAGTTTCTCAATCTTGAACTGAAACTCCATCTTGTCAATCGCCTTAAACAGCTCATCGTCAGACATCTTCTGATTGATATTAGCATCAATATAGCCCTCGTTCACAAGACGCTTGGTGATATAGTCACATAAATCACTTTGCTTATAGCTGATTTTTGAGTACATGTATTCCATATATCTGCACCCCAAACCCTTGTGTACTTTGAAAATGAAGATATTCTTCAGGTCTATAGGATCGATAAAGTCTGAAATCTTGCGAAGTATCATGTCGTTTACAGTCAGTTCACCAATATTGGTTTCAAGATTAGAATAAAGCGTGAACTTGGCAGTTCCCTTGAACTGCTCGTCTGCATGCCTATGATTATAAATCATATAGTTCTGTACGCTGTCAACAATTTCTCTGTCTGCAAGAGGTTTCTTTAGGAATGAAATGTAGTCCTGTACATATTGTTTAATTGCGTCCTGTCCGAAATCAGGAACAGGCTTCTCGTCAGTAATAGATTCAGGTTTTGTGATGCTCATGGGCTTCATTTTTCCATCCAAATAGGCAAAGACGCCTATCGAGTCATTGTATGCCTCCATATCTTCGTATTCGAAGCTGGTTCCATACTTCTCGTTGAGATAGGTTGCTTCCTGCATTGTTGGGTGGCGTTGTTCTTCCATAATATTCTTAAATACAGGGTCTTCCTGAAGTCCCAACATTTTCTGGGCTTTTGCATATGCATCTTGATACTCCTTGCTGTCGTAGTCACCCCCTGCTTCTTCCAGCATTATTCTTGTCATCTCCTCCTGAGACATACCGTCGTACTTCTCTTCGTAGTACTTCTTCCAAGCAATCGTATCACCTTGCATCTCCATAAGCTTTTTAAGCTCTGGATTATTTTTGTACATCTGCTGTTGTGCTTCTGCCACAGCTTTTTTGTACTCAACACTAGTCGTATCGATGGTGACAGGCATGTCACTATAAATATCCTTAACCTTACGGTTGCCCCAGTCTTCACGTGCTTTTTTGTTTGCTTTTTGTGCTTGCCTGGCCGCCTTGACGCCCTTGTATATGTTGCTAAGAGTACCAAATTGTGCATTACAAGGTGCAATACAAAATGTAAATACAACCAAAATAGATAATAGCTTTTTCATTTTTATGATGTTTTTAATTATGACCATAGTAATTTGAACCATGTATCTCCAACAATAGAACGGACCTGTACCCACCATGGATCCATTGCCTCATTATTGTTTTTTTCAATGAAGATAATAGCCATTTTAGCAGCAATCTTGTCTATTTCTTGCTTCATTCCATATTTTGAGCACCCAATGACAATCAACCAGACAGCTGCTAATAGGCACATTTGTGGCCATTTAAAGTAATTAAGCCAGTTTAAGATGCTTTCATTTACACCAAAGATATTGAATATTATTTCAACGATAAAGCATAGACCTAAAAACCCCCAACATCCTAAGTGAGAATTCTTCTCAATCTTTTTTATCTTTTCAAAATAGAAAGGGTCAGTATCACCACAGTGGGGACATGTATCGGCTTCTCTGCTTAATGGTTTCTTGCAACACTTACAATTGAAAAAGCTACTGTTATCATCTTTGGGCAAATCCAAGCGTTTGTCATTGGCGTACGTGTCGGAAAAAGGTTGAACTAAACGTGTGATCTCTGAAGACTCATGACAGATAGGGCAAATCCTGGCATTTGCATCTATCTTCTCTCCACAGACAGGACATGGTTTCTTTGAAGTTTCCTTCTTCTCCAGCCACTCACCACAATACTTACACTTTTTAGCAACCGCTAGTATTTCCTCGCCACAGTATGGGCATCGTTTTGTTTCATTCATTTTCTTTCATAAGTTAACTTCAAACCCTGTTCTTCCAAAACAAGAGTTCTTTCCGTCAGAGTTATAATATTATACATTGTACTTTCGTTAGACTTCTGAGCTTCTTTTATCAATTCATTAAGTTTTAATCTAATGTTCATGGCAATATCTTCATTGTCTGCCTCTGTATTGTTATATATAACATTAGCATCTACGATGTCACCAAAGAAATCTGTTGTTTCTTCAGAAAGGCTACTTTCCGAATAAAGATGGATTTTCCCTTTCTCATGGAACTTGATTACTCCTTCTGCACTCCATTTTAAATCTGCCTGAGAAACTGTTATGTTGAGCGTGAGAGTTCCATTCTCAGTATATTTATTATCGGTCGTATATGTCTTTCTACTATCAACCATCACGGTGGTTTGTATTAGCGAACCATCTTCTTTCTCGGTTTCTGAGAAAGAGTTATTCCCATACCAAGGTGCAGCAGTCAATTTTATGAAAAAATCGTCTTTGCTTTTTGCGAGTGTGTCACGAAGGGATGTATATAGTGCGATACTATTTTCTGATTGTTTCTCTTTGGAGCATTTTTTAATACCAAGAATAGCGACGGAACCAAGCAAAACACCTAAGATGTAAGGGGATATCTTTACAATCCAAAGCAAAACTTTTTTCATGAAACTTACGCTGGCAGGCGGTGTGTCACATTGTGATGTTACAGCTTCGTTACTTTCACTAACAACTGCCAATAGCTCATCTATGTCGTCAAAACCAGTTGGCTCATGACAATATGGGCAGATGTCTAAATCTTCATCTACGAGTTCACCACAGATGGGACACGTCTTCTTTTCTTTTTGTTTCTCTTTTTGTTCTAACCACTCACCGCAGTGTTTACATTTCTTTGCGACGGCAAGAATCTCTTCACCACAGTACGGGCATCGCTTGATTTCTTTCATATTTTTATTCAACTTCCATAGTTTTAAGTGCCTGTATGGCTTTTTCGAATCCCTGAGCTGCAGAACGTCGCATCCACATTATCGCAGCGTTTTGATCTTTCTCAATACCGACTCCATCCCAATAACACCATGCAACATTATGTTGGGCATATTTGTTGCCCTTCTCAGCAGCGGCAAGATAGCAGGATGCAGCTCTCGACACATTTTTAGTGCATCCTTTCCCTTGTGCATACATGTTACCTAATTTGTTTAATGCAGCAGGGTCGCCTGTTTCAGCAGCCTTTTGGTAATAGCAAAAGGCTGTTTCATGGTTCTCCTCAACGCCAATACCTTTCTCATAGCTTTCCCCAAGACTTAGAAACTCTTCTGAACTATAGTTGTTGACGAATAAATTCTCATTGTTCAGACCCTGTATGTTTTCTTCCTGCCTCTCAACTTTTGGCATCGGTTGTTCGTCGCTCTTCTTCTGATATAAAGTTCCGTCCTCATCCTCTTCTGGCTCTGCAAAGTTTATAATGGGGTCGGTTTTCACAGTTACGGCTTCTTTGTCTGGCTCACTTTGATGATTGGACATTACAAAATATACTCCAACAAAAACAGCAAGGATAATTATAAAGACAGCGATATGCCATTTCTTGATGCCACCTTCCTTCTTTGGAACCCTTTGTGGTTCTATTGTAAGAACGACATGCTCATCCTTCTTGTCCAACCACTTGCCGCAGTGCTTGCACTTTCTTGCCACGGCCATAATCTCTTCGCCGCAATAAGGACATAGTTTTTTCTCTTTCATGCCATTATTCTTTTAAAAAGTTCTTAATCAAGTTCATTGGTATACCGAAATTAAAGTCATCATTTAGTGTGGCTTTTGCAAAGTTTACACCTCTCAATGTTCCATCAGCATCAAGCACGGGACTACCAGACGAACCCTGCATTGTTGGAATGCTGTAGAGCAGTCTCTCGCCATCAGGCAGTTGCGTTATCTTTCCGCTTGTCATCTGCGCCTTAATACCTTCTCTCGTTTGTGCAATGGCTATTCCGTGATTATAGCCAATCATATAGAGCTGCTGGTCTATTTTCAAGTCTTCGGCTTCAGATTCTTCTGTGGTTGCTTCACCGAAGGACACCTGATTAAACCATTCACCGAATGACTTAGATTCCTTTTCTCTCACTACCATGCCAGATACATCAAATACGTATGCAGATTCAGGGGTTCGTTTGTTTTTAAGTTGTATAATTGCCAAGTCAGCATTTTCACACTTTGAAATCTTACGAACCACACACGCATTTTCTCCCAAGAAATCATCGAAATCATCAACATACGTTTCATTATAAGCTATGCCTATTTTTGAATAAGTCCTTACCTTAATAGCACGCGGATTAGAGTTTGCGCTGATAAAGTTGCAAAGGTTTCTCCACCCTTCATACCATTCTTCTACGGCTGCCATGGCAGTGTTAATTTTTTGTAACATCTCCTGATTAGTCACATAAACATTGCCTAAGAAGTCCAAACTATAACATTCCGCTTTCTTGGCTTTAAGTTTTGTGTAAGCCTGTCTTGCCATGTCCATAGAGTCAAGATAGGTTTGACGCTCCCGTCGCAAAGAGGCAGCTATCTTTTCTTGCGCGTCAAACTCGTCTAAAGAAATATCAACCACATGTCTATTGGTCATAATATCCCCCTTGCTATCTATGAAGAATCCTGTTCCAAATTGACGATTGGTATTCTGCTTTATGGCATTAACATCCGCTGTGAGATGTACAAGCTCGCCATCATCACCAAGTCCAGCCATATACATCGTTTGACCTGTAGGCAAAGTAAGCGAATAGTAATACTCACAATAGATAAGCACTACACCTGATGCACATTCTTCAAATATTTGTTCAGGCGTTTTCTTTGCGGGTTCATTCTTGCAACCTACAAGTATCAACAGACATGTCAATACAAATAAGGCGATTGGACGATAAGTTTTAGTAGCAGCCATTAGCATCCTTATTAGACAGTTCTTTGTTACTTTTCTTATGCAGCACCAGAATGGCGTAACCACTCTTACCGCATTTAACTTAGAGGCGGCCTCGGATGGAAACCTCTGACTGTTTTTAATAAGAATGCGCCACGCCATAAGGTGTCGCATAGCTAAGCAACAGTCGAGGTAAGCCAACACTGACCAACCTTGCATAGAAATCATTCCGTCTTATTTCCAATTGAGTTTCCGAGGCTCTTGGTTAAATGCGAAATAATAGCTAATGCATCGTCGTCTGGGATTTCTCCCCCAAACGGTTTGCAAAAGTACAATTTTTATTTTAAAATATGGTAGTGAAAGTGGGAAAAACGAACTGTTTGCTTGTTTTTCATACAAAACAGGCAATGTTTAAGCCCCAAATGGCTAAAAACGGATTATTATTTCCCAAAACTGTATATGAACATAGATGATTTGTTTTGCTACTTTGTGAATCTGTTGCAACATTTTGTGACTTGTCCAGATGCAGAGGATTATGTCATTTCAAAACGAAGAATGAATTGAGTCCCAATTCTCGGTTATTGGGAACATCACAAAGAGTGACTTTTTGTTTCAGAAAACACTTCTTTTGCTGACATAATGAAAGTTTGCCCAAACCTTTGCTTAAACACCCTCAAAGTGCCCCTTAAAAATTACCCAGTTGGGAAAAACTTTTTTCCCAGTTAGGAAAATATTTTTTCCCAGTTAGGCGCAAAAAAATGCCTAACTGGGCCATGTCCTTGCGGTATCTCCCAAATGCAAGCAGAGAAGCAAAAAGAGTGACAAAATGTAAATTGTCTTTAATCGACGTCAATTTCCCTTGGCCCATTTGGCTAACTCTGCAATTTGGACTCCCTTGCAATACGTTGTTCCCGCAATCTCCTGACTTGATTTAAGCACTCTTCTTGCGACAGAGGATGCTGCCTCATAAAGGTCAGGAAAATTTGTTTCCTTGCCAATTGCTGCTTGTGGTATTCGTTCAATTCTTTCATTGTCGTATGAATGGCTACTCTTCTATGATGAGTCGTCCATTATATGTACAGAATAGTATTGTAGCGGTAGAATACTTCTTGGACGATTTGGATCCTGGTGAAGGTAAGGCCATCGCGGTTAGTTTGCCTATACGTTTGGTGGAGCCATTCATTTTCGATGTGGAAACCGATGTTTTGACAGTGGGCATGCATCTATTCAATCTCCGAGCAAAAGACGAAACAGGCAAATGGTCAGTGCTTCGTAGTGTGCCATTTGAAGTGATAGATGCCGCAACTCTTATCAATCCCCTTGTCATTGATAATAGCATCATTGAAAGTATCTTTACATTAGATGGACGTAAGGTGGATGCTTTGCAGAAAGGAATGAATATTATCCGTATGAGCAATGGAACTACAAAGACCGTGTATGTGAAGTAAGTCTTATATGGCACAAATGAATAAAGGTGGGTACGCAGAGTCGGCGCCCACCTTGTTCTTATTATTCAGATTGGTGTACAGAGTGTTTTTTTATTTTTTTTGAAAAATTTTGGCAAAAAATTTGGTTGTATTGAAAATATGTTGTTACTTTGCAAGGTTTTTCCACTCTGCGAAAACGGGAGAGGGAAATGACGAGAAAAAAGATCATCAAACTTAAAACTTATTAACCCACAAACAACTAAAAAGAAGACTAAAAGAGACTATCAGAAACAACTGAACCAGCTTTGACGGATGCTGACCGAAAGAACGAAATCCGTGGCTTTTTGCTCAACTTTTTATATGATTTTTTGATGTTGCCCATGGGTATGGGTGGTGCTGCCGTCGGCTCTTGACGATGTGGACACCCCCTCCCTGCTCGGCGGCTATCAGAAACGGCTCCGACGCTGCTCATTGCAGCCTTCTCCCTAAGAAACAGAAACTTACATCAACAACCAACCCTTTTTATTTTTTCTTTTATGAAGCATAAACCAGAACTTTTAAGACGCTGCCAAATGATGGCAAACAATGATGTGGAGGAAGATGACGAAGTGTACGTGGATGAGGATTGTGATGACCTCGAAGAGGACGATCCTCAGGATGAGGAGGAGGATTTTCCCGACACAAAGGGAATCTTCGACTTTACAATGGATGGCTTTGACAAGGATTTTCCTTTTAGTGGGAGTGCGCCATCCGCGCCCAAGGAGGATCTGAAGGCGGAGGTGCTTCCGCGGATGGAGAACCCCGAGGTGGAGTTGAAGGCACTGACGGGGTGTCAGGAGATTCGGGAGCAGATTCGTCAACTGACGACCTTGCACCAATACAATCTCATGAGGCGCGACTTCAACCCCCAAGCGCCCTTGCACGCTGTAAATCTGCACGCCGTCTTTCATGGAGCGCCAGGCACAGGCAAGACAACCCTCTGCCGACTCTATGCCTCGCTGCTGTACAAGGCTGGGGCACTGACCAGCGGACATGTGGTGGTGGCATCAAGGAGCACGTTTTTGGGCACGAACTTCGGTGATGAGGAGAAGGCTGTGAGGGCTGTGCTGGAGGCCGCCAAGGGAGGGGTGCTGATGATTGACGAGGCATATCTGCTGAATCCTCCACATCCCAACGACCCTGGTAAGCATGTCCTCCAGTTGATGATGCCGGTCTTGGCGGATGAGAATATGCGGGACATCGCCATCGTGCTGTGTGGCTACTCGGAACCGATGGAACGGTTGCTCAGCCTGAACGACGGATTGGCTTCCCGTTTCCCCAACCGGTTCAAGTTCCCCGATTTCTCTGTGGACCAGTTGCTGGACATCAGCAAGCAGCGTGTCAAGACGTTCAACTACCACTTCACGCCCAAGGCTTGGAAATTGTATAAGGAAGTGGTGACGCGCGTGTATGAGCATCGTGACAAGCGTACCTGGAGCAATGCCAGAGAGGTGGCACACCTCTTGGAGAAAATCTATATCCATCATGCCAATCGTTGCATGACAGCGCCCGACCCCAAGAAGGTGCTCGCCATTACAGTGGCTGATATCAGGCCGCTGGTGACCTCCTTCTCCTTCACCCCCCAACACCGCATCGGTTTCCGATAGCGGTGTGGAAGGAAACAGAAAAACGTCACTCAAAGAACCAATAATGAGTTATCTCACTCATCAGATGAAGGGAAATTGCAAGAAAAATGCAGTTTCCCTTTGTTTTTTCCTCACTTAATCGTACCTTCGTTCCCAGAAAACAATCGGAACTATGTATAGATATTTTGTAAGGATCATGGTCGTCGGCTTGATGCTGATGCGTGCCGCTACAGGTTTTTGCCAAGAAGAGAAGACGCTTGAAACGCCGTCAGTCATTGATTCGTTGCAAGCTGTGAATGACTCGATTGTGGAGTCGCTGAACCATCAGATTCAGGAACTGAAGCTGAAGGGCATCATGATGCAGGAGCAGTTGGAACGGACGGGCAAGAGTGCGAAGCAAGACTCGCTGCGTCAGGCGGAGCGTAAGGCACGGGTGGATTCGTTGAGGAACGTGACGCCTGGTGCGCCATTGATTATTGATGGTGATACGTTGTTGGTGATTTATGCCCGTAAGGGTGGTATGTTGCCAGAGGCACGTGTGAGTGCTGCGAGGAGCAAGATCTATGAGGTGGGCAAGCAGTTGACGATGTTTGTGGATTCCATCTATGTGTTTGACAGCGAGATGTCGTCGGACGTGATGGTGGGTGAGGATGTCATCCTGAGTGTGACCGACCTCGATGCCTTGTGGATGGGGATGGAACGTGTGGAGTTGGCTGAGACCTATCGAGATGTCATCAGTGAGAAAGTGAACCAATTGCATGAGACTTATGGCTTACAGCAAAAGTTACAGAGTCTGGGGTGGGTGGCACTTATTATTGCCATGCAAGTGCTTCTCATTTGGGGCATTGTGTGGCTCTTCCGTATTTGGAAATTCACGGTCACCCGCAGGTTGTTGAGTCGTATCCAATCCATCAGCATCAAGAACTACCCCATGCTTGACACACATCGGTTGGGCGTTGCCATCATCTTCGTGTTCAATTTGGTGCGCTGGTTGCTCATTCTTCTTGTGATTCTCGTGGGCATCACCTTCATGTTCTCCTTCTTCCCCGAGACGAAGACTTTCACTTATACCGTCTTTGGCTTCATCTGGCATCCCTTCCGTGACATTCTTAAATCGGTGGTGGTCTATCTGCCTAACCTTTTCAAGATCATTGTCATCATCATCTGTTTCCACTATCTATTGAAACTGGTGCGTTACTTTGCCAATGAGGTGGCGAGTGGACGCTTGAAGATCAATGGTTTCTATGCCGATTGGGCGATGCCGACCCACACCATCCTGCGTGTGCTGCTCTATTCGTTCATGCTGGTGATGATTTGGCCCTTGCTGCCCAATTCCGACTCGGAAATCTTCCAGGGTGTGTCGGTCTTCATCGGTGTGGTGGTGTCGTTAGGTTCCACGTCGGTGGTGGGCAATGTGATGGCAGGATTGGTGATGACCTATATGCGCCCCTTCCGTGTGGGTGACTACATCCGCTATGGGGACACGGAAGGTGAGGTGGTGGAGAAGAGTATGCTGGTCACTCGTATCCGTACGCGTAAGAATGAAATTGTGACCATCCCGAACTCCAACATGATGAGTTCGCAGACCTCCAACTACACCCTTTCTGCCCAGCAATACGGGGTCATTGTCCACACGAAAATCACGATTGGCTATGATGAACCTTGGCAGAAGATTGAACGTCTCTTGCTGGAGGCTGCTGACAAGACCGATGGCATCAAGAAGCATCCGAAGCCCTTCGTTCGCATCACTACCTTGGATGACTTCTATGTGGAGTATGAAATCAACGGTTGTACGGATCGTGCCAAGACCTTGCCTGTGGTTTATTCTGCTCTTCATCAGAATATCCTTGACACGATGCATGGAGCGGGAGTGGAAATCATGTCACCTCATATCGAGGCACGACGTGATAATTTGCCTGTGCAGATTCCGAGTGAGATGTAGGGGCGAGGGGCAAGAAGCTCCTAGCTGCGCTTTCGCTTCGACTTTGAGGGCTTTTCATCCAGGCAGTTGTTGGTCCAGTTGCCTGCCAGCACCTGACCTGTGGGTGTGCGATAGACGCCATAGCCATGACGGACGCCATGATGGAAATGGCCTACATACACAGCGCCATCCGTATAGAGATAAGTGCCTTCACCTTCGAACTGGGAAAGCACGAATGTTCCTTCGTACATAGCACCATTGGCATAGCGATAACAGCCATAGCCTTCCCTTTCGCCATTCACCCACTGACCGATGTACACATCACCATTGGCATAGGTGTAGGTGCCCTGTCCGTGTCGAAGGTCGTCGCGCCACTGACCCATATACATGTCGCCAGTCTTGGCACGAAAGACGCCGAATCCTGTTCGTCGGTCATTCGCCCACTCGCCTTCGTACGTGTCACCATTCGACATGCGCAACACACCCTTTCCGTGCCTCATGCCCAGATGCCACTCTCCTTTGTAGGTGTTGCTTTTATCTACATAATAGGCTGCTCCTTCCTTCTCTTGCAACCCTTCATGAAAATAGCCTTGATATACATTGCCATCTGCCCATTGGTAGATGCCATATCCTTCGAATTTCCCGTCTCGGATTTCTCCCTTATAGACGTCACCGTTGGCGTATTCAAACACCACGCTGGCTTCATCCTGAGCCCTCCTGATCTTCTTCGGTGCCTGATCTGTCACCTTGTATTTTGATTGCTCTGTCCCCACGTTTTGCGCCGCGACGGTGCCTGCCATCAGACAGACATAAAACAATATATAATATTTTTTCAAAATAAATTAAATAGTTTTAGGTAGAAATAGGTAATAATTGATTTTCTCACCTCTTTGTTTCAAAAGGCATGCAAAAGTATTAAGAATTCAGCGAACCAACAAATAATTGGACGAGAAAAACATCCTTTTCCACCAAAAGTGCCAACCTTTTAGCCTACATCATCCTTACTTATGAGGAATGAAAAATGTCCCCCATGATTACTGGAGGACATTGAAGTGTTTTTCCAATTGCTTGTATTCTTTCTTGGTGAGCCGCATGAAACTACCGTGTTGTGGAGCTGTGACTCCTTCGATATCGACAGGATCGTGGAACCCTTTGAGGTATTCGTCCGTCTGGCAGATGCGATAGTGCTTGGGGCGGTCGCTGTATTGGATGTATGCCACTCGCCAACCTTTCTCTCCGATGATTTGGAAGGCGCTGCTGCCCTCACATTTCTTGTTACCCTCGAAACTGACGAAGTCACTCTCGTCGGGTTCTGGCCAAGGTCCTGTGAGTTGGTCTGATTTTGTCTGGAAGATGCCTGGATGCCCACCTTCCTTCTTGATGAGCATGTGGTATTTGTGGTCACTCTCCAAATAGTTGATGTCGGCATCGATGGTGGCATAGCCCCAGTCGAAGAGCACACGGGGCTTGGTCAGCTTGGTGAAGGTCTTGTCGGCATAGCTATACACCATGCGATCGTACTTGTCGTTTTCGTTGAAGCTCCAGATGGAGTAGTAGATGCAGTAGCCACCTTTCTCACCATTCGGCCACACGTAGGCAGGATCCCAAAAGATTTGGGGTGCCCACACACGATTGATCTTGCTCCAGTCGGCAATGATGTCGGGACTCTCAGGGTCGCAGAAAATCTCGTTGCCTTTGCGGAAATCGAAAGTGGTGGATGTCCAGTGGATGAGATCATCGCTCTTCAGGAGGTTGATGCCATAGTTGTACCACTGCTTGCTCTTCGCCACGCACATATCGGTGGTGACCATCAGGTAGCCTTTGCCCGTGTCGGACTTGCGACACACGTAGGCATCACGCTGTCCACCCTCAATACCTGCCAGCTTTCCAGCATCCATAATGGCCTTGCCTTCGTTCAGGTCGTGGTAGTGAAGTCCGTCACGACTGAGTGCATAAGCCGTGAATTCACCATTATCGCTCATGTGACAATAGAGATAGCCATAGGTGCCTTTCTGCAAGTTCTGGGCAGAAAGACTGAGGCTCAAGCCGCAGAGGGAAAGAAAAAGTGCTATTTTTTTCATTAATGATATTGTAAATGGAATTATCTTGTCAAAGAGAACTTCATGCTGACACCAAAGTCGGCAGTGGTGGTGGGGTAGGAGGATTGTGAGACGAGTGGCACGTTGCGCTGCCAGTCGAGGAATCCTGAGAGGGTGAGGAGTCGGCTGAACGTGTAGTTGGCTGTCATATTCAGCGTGTATGCTGTTGCACCACCTGTGGCCGTTGTGATAGCTGTCTGAATGTTGCGATTGAGGGCATTCTGCATCCTGTACTTGAAGTTGACGTTCAGGTTGAGGTCGTGGCTCACCATGTTGCGTGTATTGCGTGTGTTGGTGGTCGTCTTGGTGTCTTCTTTCTTGTTCTTCGACTTCGACTTGGACTTTCTTCCCTCGTTGCTCTGGATGGACTTGGCGCCAAACAGGTTGAGATCCTTGATCTTATAGCCCAGGGTGAAGGAGATGTCATCGGAGAAGTTCTCCGTGAGGGCGACACTGGTCATGGAGAGGTTGAGGGTGCGTACCTTATTATAGTCGAGTTTAGCCGTGAGGTCGTTGTTGAAGGTCATGCTGACACCGATGAGTGGCGAGAAGCCCTCGTTGATGCTGACGGTGGAGACGTTGTACATGGACGATGGGATGGGGTTGCCTGTGGTGACATCCTTGATGAAGCCCCAGTCGTTCATGTATTCCATGAAGTTCGAGTAGGAGTTGTAGGCTCCGACTGAATAGATGCTCTTGTAGGCGTGGTTGATGTTGAAGCTCTTGAAGTGATCTGCCAACCAAGGAGAGATCTTGGTGAGTCCGCTGTAGGTGAAGCTCCAGTTGGGCATCATTCTGCTGATGGCAGGGAAGATGTCGAGTGCAGTGGAGAGGGCATTTCCTCCGCAATAAGCAGAGAGGAAGGCAGGCACCATCACATCGGCTGAGTAGATGTCCACCCCACCATTGGCAGCATCGTATGGCTTTCCAGCCCATTCGCTACCAGCGCGTTGTGGATAGGTCGTGTTGGCATACTTGGCTTCCAAACGGCTCTGGATGATAGACAGGTTCTTGAGGAACTTGTCGAAGTGCTTCGAGTGGTAGTTGTTGTTGATGCTACCCCTTGACTCGAAGGCTGATCCAAACGAGATGACCGTCTGAGAGAACGAACCGCTCTGGGTGGCTGGCATACCCTCATACATGAACTGGATGCTGCGCGACTTGTTGATGGTGCGTGTGGCAGTGAGGTCAATCTTGAAGTCCTTGAAAGGTTCCAAGGTCGCTCTCAGCTGCAGGTCTTCCATCGTGGCCGTTGTGGCAGGAGTGGTGATGTTGGAGTCGTTCTGCATGAGCCATCCACGACGGGCTGCCTCGTCAATGTAGCCATCGCCCACAGCACCCAAGGCGAATGGAATGCCTGGGGAGAGGAGGCCGTCAAGACGCTTCTGACCAAAGGCATCACCCACCTCCGTACGGAAACCTGGCAGGGTGAGGGCATAGGTGTTGCGATAGGAGATGCTGGCGTTGCGCAGCATCATGAGTCCACGTGCGAAGACCTGTGAAGTCCTGTACCAGGAGAGGTCGTCGAGCGGACGTTTTGCCACCACGTTAATCTTAATCGGGATGGTGTCTTGGTTCTTCACCTTGATGGTGTTGGCATCCACCTTCTTGAACTTCAGCTTATAGGTCTTGCCCTCTGCTGTTGTGGCACGCACGATGAGACGCTTGGAGTTCTGACCGTGCTTGACCTCCGTGCTGGTGGAGTCGTTGAGGGTCACTTCCTTGGTGAAGCTCTTGGACTTCTTGCTATCTGTATTCTTGTCGTTCTTGGCAGTGGTCTTCTTGGTGTCTTTGCTGTCTTTGGCATCTTTGTCCTCAGCCTCTGCATCGTCCGTCTTGGTCTTGGCGGTCGTACGAGCATTCTGAGTGGTTGTTCGACGTGTGGTGTCGTTGTTCTTCTTGGTGTTGCCAGAGAGTCGCTTCTCGGCATCCGCCAAGAACTTCCACTTCTTGTAGAGGGAGTCGAAGTTCAAACGACCATTGATGTTGACCGTACGTTGAGTGGTGGCAGTATTGCCAAGTGACGTGCCATCCTCCAGCTCTGTACCTCGTGTCCAGTTGTAGTTGGCGTTATAAGTACCATCGGCTGTGATCCAGTCGAAGATTGGAATCTTATTGATAGGCACCTGGTAAGAGCCGTTGAAGGTGCTGCGATAGGTGAGTGGACGTCCGAAGGAAGCGAGGCTTCGCTTGACAGAGTCTTTCCACACTTCATACTCGTCGGGGTAGAGGTGTTTGTTGACAATGACGTGTGGCTCCTCAATCTCAGCATGGGTGGAAGAGGTCCACGACATCTTGAGCGCCTTGAAGATGTCCCACTTGACCGTCAGGTCACGATTCCATAGAATCTGGTCGGAGAATATGACAGGCATCTTGGTGTCAGTATCGATGTCACGTTCCTGGAACTCGTAGTAGCTGCGCGTGAGGTCGGTATTGAACGAGAGACTTTGTGGCAACCATTGCAGGTTCTGTGCCTTCACGATGTCGAGCCACTTCGACTTGCCCTTCAGGTTCTTGAAAGGCTCCAGCGGCTTGTACTTGGGGGAGTAGTTGTAGCCCAAGTTGAGACGCCAGTTCTCCTCGTTCTCATAGACGGTCGTCTCGCCTGTCTTGTAGCGCTGGCTGTAGCTGTAGCTGAAGGTGAAGTTGGCAGGGTCGTATGGCATAGGCTTGCGGCTCTGCACGTTCGATCTCCAGTTGCTGAGCGACAGGTTCTTGTTCTTCACAATCGACTCTGTGAGATTGCTGAGGGAGTCGCGTGCCGTCTTGTTCTCGCACTCGTCGAGGGCATCCTTCAGGAGCATGTCGGTATCGAACGGATTGTATTTGGGTGAGAGCTTCTGCCAAGAGTAAGAGTAGTACAATGGGAGGTTCATCTTCCACTTGTCGGGGAAGAACTTGCCCAGTTCCAGCTGTGTGGTGATGCTCCACTCGTAGAGGTTGTCGAGGCGACGCTCGTTCACTCTCTCTTCAAGACCACCGAAACCAGCTGTCTCCACGTGACCCGTCATGTTCAAAGAACCGAGGTCGGACATCTGCACATTGAGGTTACCCTGTGCCGCCCAACCACCTTCGTCCGTGAGGTCCTGCATACGGAGTTCGTTCACCCACACCTCCACATTGCCTGTGCGACGACCGTTGTTGCGCACACCAATCATCATGGTCTTCACTTCGCCCAATGAGGGGTTACCGATGACGCTCACCTTGTTGTTGGGACGGTTGCTGTCATAGGCGTAGTAGAGTTGTGTGTAGCTGGCTGTGCCATTCGCCTTTGCCTTGTTACGCTCGTGCTTGAGGTTGGTGAAGGTGCTGAAGTCGATGTCCAGCATGTTCTCCTCAGGCCATACAGCCTTACAACCTTGGGCGGTGTAGGTGTCGTAGTGTCCAGCAGGCGTGAGTTTGAGTGGTATCTCGTATTCGTAGTAGTTGCTCTTGTAGTCGCTACCCAATCTGATGAAGAGGCTCATCTGGTTGTCTTGCAGTTCGGTGTCGCCCTCCATCGCATTGGCGTGAACAAACATCTGCAGGTGCTTGTAGTTGCGGAAGTCCATATTCATGGTCTTATACACAGCACGTGCGTCGCCTGTGGCAAGATTCTCCACTGTGAGCGCCAAAGCCTGTTCGTTCTGTTGTGAGAGCTGGGGCTGTTGAGGATCCAGCACACGGGTGATGCCTGGAGGCAGGACGTAGTTGACTGGAGTCTTGTCGTTGTTCTCCTCGATGTTGACGGCTGAAGGCACGATGCTTCCACTCACACTGGGCTTCTCACCTGTGTAGAGGGTTTGGGTGTAGTTGCGCCATTCACCTTCCACCAGATCGAGGTTGGCCAGACGCACTACAATGGGCTCTTCGAAGCCTGTCATGTAGAGACGCATGAAGCGGATGCTGGAGAAGTCGCTGATGGTACCCTCCTTGCTTTCAAACTCATCTACAGGAATGCGGAACTGGTACCAGGTGGCACTCTCCTTCTTGCCGTTGCGGAGTCCGACGGTGGTCTCACGCGAATCCACGATGTAGTTGCGACCTACAATCATGTCTTGTGGACGGAGGCTGACGTGATACTCGTAGAAGTTCTCGTACTCGTTCATCGTATAGTCAGAGTTCACATCTTCTGCATCAGGTGTGCTCTTATAGGCAGTGGAGTAACGCTCTCCCGATCCGCTGCTGTTGGGCGAGTTGCCTTCAGGAGAGTTGATGTACTTGTATCGGTCGAGGATGGACGTGCGAGCTGCATCGAAGTCGCTGCCTCGGAAGTAGTGGTAGTCGTCACCAGCAGGGTCTTCGAAGATGGAGTCGTAGGCGGCTGTGCTCACCTTACTCTTGATGGCATTGAGGTAGTCAGCATAGATGCCAAAGGAACGCTCATCCACGTCGGAGAGACCGTTCAAACCAATATCCTGCTTGGGACGGGCACCACTCTCGTTGGAGAAGGAATAGACCACTGACTTCTCGCTGGGCACACGTCCCCAGAGGGTTTCCACATAGGTGGAGGCAGCGCTGACAGGCATACCGCTCTCGTAGGCTTTCTTTCCGTCCTTCAGCACATCCTCGCTGACATCACCCAAGTTGAAATAGAGGTCACCACCATAGCGACGATCATCCTTCGTGTAGATGAAGGGGTCGAGCATCCAGAACTCGATGTACTGGATGTTGCTCGCCTCGAAGTCGCTCATGTCCACTTTCCTCATCATACCGCCCCAACGCTTCTTGGGGTCGTTCAGATGACCATTGACATCCACATCCGTATCGAGGTTATAAGGACCACGCTCAGTGGGGTAGTAAGCCAGATTGAGGATGTCCAACGTGTTGCTCTCACCAGAGTTGGTGTCGCGATTGGGATAGACCTCACGGATATAGACCTCACGTGCATAGTGGTTGGACAATTGTTCGATGTCGCTCTTGATGTGGCTGGGGGTCAGCGAAGAAGAACGACGGGTGAAAAGCGGGTCGATGTTGTACCATGCCAGACGGGCACGATTGTAACCATACTTCACGTCGTTGGTCAATTTGCCATATTCCAGATGGGATGGGGTGGAGGACAGCATCCATTCCTTTGGATTGCTCACGCTGTGTGGCTTTTTGGTGCTCTCAAAGTCATCGAGATAGGAGGCGCTGCCCTGTGTGTTATTAGCTGTACCAGCCTTGAGTTGGGCATATTCACCCGTGAAGGAGATGCTGGAAGGAGCGCTGAGGTTGAGGAGTGGCAACTTGTCCAGCATGTTGGTGAGCCATTGCGAGTTCTGTTTCCAATTTACATGGAAGCCCCACAACATGTTGTTCAGTGGCTCGCTGCCCATAGCGACTTTCGAGGTGATGGGCTTCTCCGTCACTTTCATGAACGTACCACCGATGTTGAAGTTCTTGGAGAAGTCATAATCCCAGTTCACACCCAGCATCGTCTTGCGCATGAAGGAGAAACCATCATGGTTTTCCACACTGACGCTGACATTGGTGCCGGCATCGATGATGCTCTGATTGATGATTCTCACGATTCCGCTGGAGTAGTCCACGCTATAGTCGGTGCCTTCAGTCAGTGTCACACCACCAGCCGTCACCACCACCGAACCAGGGGTGATGCCAGCTCCAATCTGGATTTCACTGCCGCTGGTGGCTTTGTATTCACCTGTCAGCGTGAACTTGTTCTTCTCTGCAATCTGTTTCGCCACCGTCTTGGTCGAGTCGTACAGCTCATCGTAGCAATACTTGTCAGCGAGGTCGTCATCGCCGAGTTTCTTTCGCAACCAATCACCAAAAGGCTCTGCCACAGGGAAGATGACATGACCCGTCTGAGACAGGATGGTGTAGCCCTCGATATAGTCGAAACGACCATTTGGATTCGTCTTCTGGTTATCATCCAGTCGGTCGAGGTTCAGCATCTTCAACAGCGTGGTCTGCTTGAATGGCTCTTCTGGAATGTAGCTGAGCTTCACACCTGTCGTGTCACTCAGGTATTTGATGTCCATCTTGAACTTCTCTCGCTGCACCGACAAGGCCTTCAGACTATAGATGTTTTTCATCATTAAGTCCCAGTTGGCGATGTGAGGAGATCCAGAGGTGTTCTTCAACAGCTTCACGAACAGCGCCTTGTCGTTGTCCTTCTGGTCAGCAGAGAATTCACCCACCTGATAGGTCTGTCCGTTATAGGTGTATTCGTAAGCCACTGCCAACACCTGATTGGCTTGGAGGGCAGTCTTCAGGCTAATATAGCCCAAGTGCTTGTTCAGCGTATATTCAGAAGAGGAGAGCAGACGTGCGTTCTCCACCTTCTCATATTCAATACCACCTGTCATCACAGGGTCGAGCACAGTGCTCGTCTGGTCCATGTTGCGGGCATCGACGTAGGTGCCCACCATATTGCCATACAGCTTGTTGCTCTCGTTGCTGGGGATATCCAGCCCAGCACCAGCCCATCTGCTGTTACCAAGCTTGATGCCTTCCGCCAGATCCACCAGACCGACGATGTTACGGGTGTTGGTTGTCTGTCCACCCGTGTTGGTCAACCACACCTCAATGCGATTGATGGTCACACCACTGGTGATGTTGGGCAGGGTGGAGCAAGCCTTGTCGTAGGAGTCGTGGAAATAATGCGCCAAGAAGAAGTGGCGGTTTTCATCGTAGTCGTATGCCTGAATGTCATACGTGTTCAGTTGGCTACCTCCCCTGCTGCCTACAGTGGTCGATTGGGTCTTCTTCTGACTCGCCACCGTTTGGAGTCTCAAGCGTCCGAACTGCAGGTCTGTCCTGATACCAAACAGCACACTCGAACCCCTGATGAGGCTCGAGTTGGTGGGGAAGGAGACATTACCAGCCTCCACCAATTTCACGATGTCGTCTTCCTTGCCTTGATAACTCAGTTTCAGGTTCTTGGCATCGATGTCGAAGGTTGCTTCCGTGTTGTAGTTGATGTTGAAATTCATGCGGTCACCCACCTTCGCATCCACGTTCATGTTGATCTTCTCGTCGAAGTCAAATTGCCTCGTCACACGATTGCGTTCAGACAGGGACGGGTTGTCGATGAACTTGTAGTTGTAGCCGAATTTTATCTCTGCACTACCTCGTGTTGAGATTTGCACGCCGCCAGGGCCGAAAATCTTCTCGGCAGGTCCCAAGTCGAAGTGCATGTTGGTGAAGTCGAACTTTTCCTTACCCTTCGTGGTGAACAACGAGTCGTTTCTGGTCTTGAAATAATTCCTGAACGACTTCTGTTCCGACCACAGCATGAACTCCTCTGGCGTCATCAGCCAGGGTTGGCTCAGGAAGTTGTCACCCAACTTCGTGCCTACCTTGTATAAGCCTGATTTTTCGTCATATACGGCTGTGTCAGCCTTCAAGTTGTCGGGGTCTTGCAAGTCCAAAGAAAACTCCTCTCCATGCAAATCGTTCGGATAGTTCGTCTTCTTCACTTTAATGGTGTCGCCTGATGCGACCTCCTGATTCAACGCATCCTTTTGCTCAGACACCACACGTAATGACGAGAATACATGGCTATTGCTTACTTCTGCAATAGCACTTATGCTCGTCATTACCAATAAGATATATAATATATTTCGAAGTGTCTGCTTCAAGTTTCTACGTCTATTGTGTGAGGAATTTATCCTCTCTCTTACATATTTCTATCATCATAAACGTAGAAATCCCTACATTATTGTATTTATAGGGCAAAAAATGCAAGGCAGACCCTTAAATTAGTGCTGTTCAGAACTCAAAGCCGAGATTGAGGTAGAGGTGTACCTTCTTGGTTTCGTTCGAATAGCCCATCGTGGCACCCAACGGACCAACGATGGTGTTGTAGTAGTAGGCAAGTTGACCGCCCAGCATCGTTTTGTGTTCGAACACATGCTTGAACGCCTCGTCATGTTGTGCAGCTGCCACCCGAAAGAGGATGAAATGGTTGGTGAAAAGTCGCTGCTGTGCTTGTATTTGTAGGGCGAGGAAGTGCCTGTCGGTATATTCGAGGTTGCCCATACCAGCAAAGGGCATCTGCTGCTCCAGATAGTGTCCGAACCACTCACCACCAATCGTGTTGCCATACACGACTGGAATCTTCGCTCCAAAGAGCAATCGGCCATAGAGCATGGGTTGCAGGGTGAACCGCTTACTGAAGGGGATGGAGGTGCGCCAATGGGCGTTGATGTCGCTGATGCCCGCTTTCTTCTTCATCTCGGCAAAATTGTCAGTCAGGTAGGCATATTCCATCTTGAAACGTGAACCGATCGTGGGGAAGTTCCAGTTGTCCTCCGAGTTGTATTTGACCAATGCATGGTAGCTGATGTAGTGGTCATTCTCCAGTTTGATGGGTGTGGTGCCTGTGGTCAGCAGGTTGCCGAGGAAATGGATGTAGTCCCATCGAAGCGTGGCTTGCAGGTTGAAGTTGCGCACGTTGAAGTTGAGGGGCGTCAAGTTCGTCTGGTGATGGTTGTACTTGAAGCTGTGGTCCCGTTCACCTGATTGGTAGATGTCCATATCGTTGTGGCGATAGACATAGGAGATGCTGGGTCGGGTGAAACTGCGTGGATGGAAGGTCAGTTCGCCCTTTCCCATGATGCGTTTACCCAGTCGGAGGGTCACGTCCATATCGATGGGGATAGCTGTCGAAAGCGGATGGTCGGCATTGACCTGCAGCGCCACAATCTCTTCTGTATCAAAGCGTCCACCCAGGTTCACCTGACTGGTTTTCTTGTTGCCAGCAGTGAAGTAAAGGATGTATCCGTCACCCTCAGGAACGGAACGGGTATCGACCGTCTGATAGAAGAGGTCCACACGCATGGAGGTGGCAATCTTCTCTTCCTGACGGGAGTCGATGCTGTCGTAGTTGTTCAGGTGGAATTTCGAACGGATGAAGTGCTCATCATGAGGTGGAACATTCTCAAAGACAAAGCCTTTGACCTTCACCTTCTCCGTCAGCACGGAAGCACTCTTGGGTGTGAGGATGATGGGTTTGTAGTCATCAGCGATGCCGATGCGCTTTTTCAGAGCCATCAATTCGTCCCAGTGCTTCATCGCCTCCTCCTCACCTCGTCGGATGAGCTCGTTGATGGCATTGTCGGTGAAGCTGGCAGCATTATACCCCTCCGTGTTCACACGGATAGGCACATCGGTGATAGCCAAATTCTCATCGTATTTGTTCTTACAGTTCACATCGATGATCTGACTGAGGATGCTGATGGTGTGTCCCAAATCCTCACTTGTCTTAGGTGCACCCTGAACGGTCACACCAATGATGAAGTCGGCACCCATCTCACGGGCGATGTCAGCAGGGTAGTTGTTCCTCAAACCACCATCCACCAGCACCTTCTCACCGATACGCACAGGGGAGAAGGCGGTTGGAATGGCCATCGAGGCACGCATCGCCTGTGGCAGACGACCTGCATGGAAATCATGTTCCGTATTGTCAATGATGTCGGTCGCCACACACGCAAAGGGAATGGGGAGCGTATCGAAATCCAACGAGTCCGTATAACCCAAG
>JAGAAZ010000109.1 GCA_017614895.1 Bacteroidaceae bacterium
ACCAGCCAACGTCATCAATGGCAGGAAGGTTGTCGAGAACAGACAGTTTATCATTTACCGCAACGGCAAGAAGTACAATGCACTTGGCGTGGAAGTGAAGTGACAGCTGTAAGAAAACTCACAAAAGAATGCCCGGCACGCTGTGTGTCGGGCATTCTTATATATATAATATGTATAGGATTAAATCTCTGTTACGATTTCTCCCATCGGCTTGCGTGTGGTAGGTCTTGGTGCAGCATCATCAGCCAAATGTCCAAGAGGAATAAGAACAGCCGCCTCCTCTTCGAGGGGAAGATTGAGCAATTGGTGGAGGAGTTGAGCATCGAAGTTACACACCCAACAAGTGCCGAGTCCCTGTTCTGCAGCAGCAAGGCAAATATGTTCAGTGGCAATGGCGATGTCAATGTCTCCATGATCCTTTTGGTCAGTGGGTCGATGCCATGACTGGTCGTGACGAATGCAACCGACAATCACAAGAGGAGCTGTGGCAAACCATGTGCGTGGATAAGTTTGACGCACTTTCTCCAAAGCCTCATCTGTGCGGGCGATATAAAAGTGCCAAGGTTGGAAGTTCACGGCAGAAGGTGCGATGCGAGCACACTCAAGGATGTAATTGAGTTGTTCATCGCTGACAGGCTTGTCGCTATAAGAGCGGACAGAGTAGCGCGTTTGGGCTAATTGTTGGAAAGTCATAGGTTATTTTTTCGTTGTTGTAGCTGGTTTCTTCGTTGTCGTTGTAGTTGGCTTCTTCGTTGTCGTTGTTGTCGGCTTCTTCGTTGTCGTTGTTGCTGGCTTCTTTGTTGTTGTCGTTGCTGGCTTCTTCGTTGTTGTCGTAGTTGTACGCCTTGTGGTGCTACGGCGTTTCTTCACAGGTTCTGGACGACGGTGAAGTTTGGTGTGCACTCGCCAACCAAAGAAGGCACGGGCTTGCCATTGCGTGTCGCGCAGAGCAAAGTCAGTGTCCTTACCGCTCTTGGAATGCTGTACAACTGAGGTAAATCCCACAAAATAGCGATCCCATGAGTAGATGGCACCGATGCGTCCAACAAGGAAGAAATTGATGTGGTCAGTGTCCATCTTGTTCACTTCCTCATTGCCCTTTCTGTCTGTAGTGTGGAGTTTATAGTTTTGCCATACCATCAAGCTGGGTTGTGCCGTACCATGCAGGAGCCAGTGCTTGCCTGCCACCAAGTTATATCCATATCCAGCACCAATGGCAAGGGAATTCATGTCAATGCGTTCAGGGATGGAAGCAACGGAAGCGTCCGTTTCAAGATCATCGCCAATCTTGACACGTCCCGTGTTGAAAGCTGCTTGTACAAGGAAGCTACCCGCAGAACGTTTCTGTACCCAAGTACTATTGAAAACTGCAGGCAGAGAGAACTTCTTACCATTGAACACGTAGTATCCAGTCAGTGCAAACTGCCGCATATTGGTGGCAGAAGAAAGTTTATGGGTATGTGATTCCAGATGCGTGCGACCTCGGAAAGCATTCACCTTCTCAAAAGTAAAATCTAGGCCAAACGTGTTGCTATAGTAGTTGATGGCAGACATCATGTCAGAGATGTCACTAAGTATCTTACTGGGTGATAGCGAGAATGCAGCAGAGATACCTCGGTAGTTCGCCATGATGCCGAGCGTGATCTTAGGGTCGGCATTCAAGTAATAATCTCCCTTAGTGCCTGCATTATCAACAGATCGGAGGTGCATCATCTCACCAAATCCATCCATTTTCGCACGGAAGGTCCAGGTCTCCTGCGGACGTGCCACCCAAAGGGTGTCGGTGGTGATTTTAGCATTCCTTAC
The DNA here is from genome assembly GCA_017614895.1 of Bacteroidaceae bacterium. Lineage (GTDB taxonomy): Bacteria > Bacteroidota > Bacteroidia > Bacteroidales > Bacteroidaceae > Minthosoma. The sequence continues at coordinate 1,807 of JAGAAZ010000109.1, forward strand.
ATCGAGAATGCTGTCCGCCTTGATCATCGCCTCCTCCGCCTTAGGCTTGAGCGAGTCAATCTTCTCCTGAATGTTTTGGACAATCTGTTCCTTTTTTTCCTGGAGATTCTGGATAATTTGTTCCTTCTTCTCTTGGATGCGCTCCATCAAAGTGGTTTTGGTTGTGTCGGTGTCAGTACTGTCAGCAACTACCTGATAGGTTTGTTCTGCCCATGCCCCGCACGCCAGCAGCATCAGCAACATGCAAACAAGAATCTTTTTCATAAATCGTTCACTATCAAATGGATTTGTTGCAAAGTTAAATATTTTTAAAACAAAAACAAAACATTTAGAAGAATTTCATTGAATCTGCTCCTATTTTTCTTCCCAAGCATTCTTTATGCCAGACACATGTCCAGCATTTCCTTGATAAAACTCTTCATATCCTTGTCCATGTGTTGTCCAATGAAGACAAGTTTCTGCATACGGTCACCGTAGGTTTCGTCCCAATCCGCACGTAGTTTGGGTTCCGCTTCCAGCAGACGATTGAGTTGGTCTTTTGGCATCGTGGCATACCATTGCCCGCAGTTTTTCAGGGAGAATTGTTTGCCAGCCTGTTCGAAGAGGTAGCAAATGTCCTCCTCGCCCTTGAACCAACAAATACCTTTGGCACGGATGATGTTCTTAGGCCAAAGACGGGCTACGAAGTCGTCAAACATGCCAAGTTTCATCGGACGGCGAGCAAAATAAACGTAGGTGCCAATACCATATTCTTCGGCTTCACCTTCGTCGTGATGATGATGGTGATGATGGTGGTGCTCATGTTCATGCTCATGTTCATCATCGTCGTCATCCTCATCTTCATCATCTTCTTCATGGAGTTCACCTTCCACGGCTTCAATCCATGCTGCGCTGGTGGCTACCTTGTCAAAATCGAAGAGTCCTGTATTGAGAATCTTATCAAAATCCACATCACCATAGTTGCACTCGATGATATCTGCCTTAGGCTGAATAGCACGGACTATTTGCTTAATGCGTGCCAGTTCATTGGGTTCCACTTCCGCAGCCTTGTTCAGGAGAACTATATTGCAAAACTCTATTTGTTGGATGACAAGATTTTCAATATCCTCCTCAGCGATATTCGGTTTCTGGAGGGCATCTCCATTACCAAATTCGTCCTTCATGCGAAGGGCATCCACCACTGTGACAATGCAGTCAAGGCGTGGCAGACCGTTTGCCCAGTACTTAGGTTCCATGGTGGGAATGGAACAGATTGTTTGGGCGATGGGAGCAGGTTCGCAGATGCCAGAAGCCTCAATGACGATGTAGTCGAACTGGTCCATCTTCACGAGGTCGGTGAGTTGTTCGACAAGATCCATTTTCAGTGTACAGCAAATGCAACCATTCTGGAGAGCCACGAGCGAATCATCTTTCTGGTCAACGATACCACCTTGCTGGATAAGGTCTGCATCGATATTCACCTCACCAATGTCGTTCACAATCACAGCAAAGCGGATACCTTTTTGATTGCCGAGTATGCGGTTGAGCAATGTTGTCTTGCCGCTGCCAAGATAACCTGTGAGCAGCAGCACTGGAGTTTCTTTCATATTATTTCACTTTAATGTCAATATTTCCGTTTTTCTTTTTCGCGGTCAGTTTCACGTCGCGAAGTTCATGTTTCTTATGGTCGAAGATCCATTCACTGTCGAAGGCCGTGCCACCAATCCGTGTTTCAAAATGAACATGCGGGGTCGTGGCGTTGCCGGTTTGGCCCTCAAGAGCAATAATGTCACCAGGTTTCACCTTGTCCCCCTTTTTGACGAGGTTCTTCGTGTTATGGGCATAGCGTGTTTCCAAACCCGTATCATGACTGATGAAGACCACATTTCCGTAACCGCTCATTTCGCCAGAGAAAGTAACGACCCCCTTGAAGGCAGCCTTCACCTTATCCTTCGCCTTCGTCTTCAAGTCGGAACCTTTGTGGTTAGGGCGTTTACCGCCAAAAGTGCTGATGAGCTTGGCATCTTCCAATGGATAGTTCCACTCTTTCGCCTTCATCTTCTTGAAGTTGATGGTCACTTCATCAGTGTCCTTGAAAGGGTCTTCTGTGACCATCACAGTAGCTTGCCAATGCTGATTCTTCGTGGCTTTCTTTGAAGAGAAGCAACCAGAGAATAGCAACGACATGACTGCCAGCAGGATGACGGGAAATCTTGTCTTCATTTGTCGAACGCTCCTTTCTGAGTGCAAAGTTACGAAAAAATTTCATTATCTGGAAAATAAGTCCTAACTTTGCAGCCACAAAAAATAAAAGAGCAAGAAGATGAACAGATTAGTTATGACTTTATTTGTACTCTTCGCCACGTTGATGATGAGTGCACAGGATGAAATCTTAGAGAAATACAGTGCGATGGGCGACATGAATACGACCATCGTTACAAAGAACATGTTGGCGCGTGTGCCACTCGATCAATTTGATGTGCCGGGCCTTTCCCAGATGGTTCAGCGCATAGAGAGCCTTAAGATTCTCGTGTCGCGTGGTGATAAGGCAGGCAAGAAATTAGGCACAAAGTTGCCTGGACAGCTGTCTGGCAAGGGATTCAAGACAGTACTCGACACCAAGAAAGACGGCAGGAACATTACAGTCATGCAATCAAAGAAAGACCCCACACGGGTGGTGATGATCCTGTATCAAAAGCCACAAGCGATGGCCGTCAGCATGAAAGGCGACTTCAGTGACCTTGAAGCTGACCTAGAAGCTATCAAATCTCAGAAATAGTAGCGGATACCGCCAGAAAGTTTAATGAGGATATCGAAAGGTTCATCATACTTGATGCCTTCGAACTTATCGTCGGTGGTAGTGGTCATCAGTTCGAGACCTGCAGAGAGTTTTTTACTGAAACGGTAGTCGAACATCAATCCAAGACGGCCTGCGATGCCGACATGTGAACTTTTGTCTATAAGTCCTTCAAAACTTACCAGAGATGTATTACCATCCACGATGTAGTGGTGCTTTTCATCTTGTGGCAATTGGTTTAGCATGTCCGAATCTTTCAAACTTTTCTTACCAGACATCATCATCCCCACACCCATAACCACATGGACGTGAAGGGGATAAAACTTATTTGTCAATGCTACACCCGTCACGTCGAACATAGCATCAGCATATAATTCCATGGCCGTGAAGCGAAAGAATCCATTACCCGTGTAGAGGTGCTTACCACTTGCGTCCACCATCTGACGCCAGCCATCATCCACGATTTCTCTATCCATACGATTCTTCACGTTATGGACACCCCAACCGATGCGAGCACCAAACTTGCGGTCAAAATATTTACCGCCATACACCTCAAGGCCAAGTCCCAAAGCATCAGAGAAATAACGGAATGGAGGGTGATCGGTGACGTTATCCGCCACACTGAAGTTAACGGGGAGGTTGCTGCCTACAAACCACTTGCGAGACCATGTGCGGAGTTTTATTTGGTTATTCACCCAACTAACGGAGTCTGTGGCAAAACGCCCTATCCTTCCCTGACGCTTTTCGAGCGACTTCTCCTTCATGCGCTTCTGCTCTTCCACCAACCGCAAGAACTCTTCCGTTGGCATAGCATTAGCATTTGTTTGAGTGCCAGACCTTTTGGCTGCATTTTGTCTCGCAGCTTCAGCTCGTTTGGCTGCTTCCTCAGCATTTTTGCGAGCTTCGGCAGCTCTTTGTTCCGCCTTTCGTGCTTCTTCCGCAGCTTTCTGTACAGCTTCCAAGTCCTGCGCATGGAGTGGCATCAGGAATATCGTCATCAGCGTGATGGTCAATATCTTTTTCATATAAAAATTATGCTATGGATGTATTTCTTATCTTGTTCGATACGCTTGTGTGTATTTCTTAACAAACCGATACAAAGGTACGCATTTTTATGCGTTAAAAAAACAAAATCATCGAAAAAAGAAAAAAAGTACTTAAATTCGTAAAAAAAGACACATTATTTAACAATACATTAGCGAAAAGTTTGTACCTTTGCACAAGAATCGTATATTCACATCCATTATAATAGAGATGAAAGCGACAAAATGGAGTAATAGGTGCTTTTCTAGTGTCGCAAATGTACGAAGTACAGGTCATATGCCTGCAGTATGGTAACATACGACATAAATTAAGTTGAATACAAAAAAATAAATAGTATAACAATCAAAACAGATGAATGTTATGAACATCAAGCATTATCTTTCAGCGGTTGCCGCTATCTTCGTGTTGGTAGCCTGCAGTGACTACGACCCCGGTATGTCTGAAAACGTGGAAGACTACACCGTTGAGGAATTAGCATTCCTCAAAGAATATGAAGCATATTTCGTTGAGCGTTATGGCGAAATCGATCCAAACCACACATGGGGGTTTGGAGAAAAAGGTAGTGAAGATGAGATGGACACTCGTATCTCTTCTCCTAACAGTAATTTGTGGGTACAATGTATAAAGAGTAAAGTCAATGTAGGTGGTGCTGAAGTTGAAATGGTGACTGACTTTACGATTCCTGAAGGCAGAACCATTCCTGGCTTCCCTGTCCATAATTATTATCTGTCCAATTCTTATAATACAAGTGAGACGGTACAATATGCAGAAACAATAACCCCTCCCCATAATTATGAGGGTTGGTATCATTGCAAGTTCCCTAATGAAACAGACTCCAATGGACAAGCTGTAGAGCACTGGTTCTCGTCAAAAGAAGCAGTGATTAGTTACATGCAGGGGAATAATTCCACAGGCACACGTTATTATGAGTTGATTCCACTTGGTGATGTGGCTCAATGCAACACATTGACTGATGCCGAGGTGGCAGATGTATATGCAGTATTCAGTCAAGAATGGCATGGAACCAATCCCACCTTGAATCTTTCTTCCTATTTTGTACAACAGGTATGGCGTGGGCTTCATACATATGAGGGAACAAAACAGAATGGTGATAAAGTTCAAGTTGGCGGCGGTCAGAACATGGATTATCTATTCTGTGATGGCGGAGCTTTTGATGAAAACCATTTCTATAATTTCAATGGTTCCACCTATCAGAATGATGTAAAAGGTATGATGCTTATCGTTGATGGTAATACCACCAACTTTGGTTATCACAACTCTTTGGATAGTGGAGACTATTATGACCATTACCGTTTAGTACAACTTCACGGAAACTGGTATGTCGGTTTTGACTTTGAGTCCAATGGCCCAGAGGAAAAGAAAATCGATCGTGACTACAGATACAATGACTGGATTGTGAAAATCATCCCAGGAGATGGTACTATCGAAGAACATCAATGGTTCCGCATTATGTGTGAAGACCTTGGCAACACTTATGATTACGACTTCAACGATCTTGTGTATGACGTTTATTTCACAGGTACCACACCAAATTACTTGGCTCACCTCAAGGTACAAGCTGTCGGTGGAACCTTCCCTATTTATATTAATGGCCAGGAACTGCATGAATTGCTAGGAGCTTCGGTACGTGCTGATGGCTTATACAATCCAATTAATGTCGGTGGTGAGAAAAGGTCTCCACAATATATGGTTTTGAACATGAGTACAACAGACCCTGATGATATTGAAATAGTTGTTCCACGCTCTGGTAAAAATAGAAAAAATAATGACTTCACCTTACCAAAATCTAATGGAGGCACTACGGTCAGCAAGGCTCCACAGAAGATTTGTATTCCAGGCAACACGACCAAATGGATGAAGGAGTCAAAGCAGATAGAGACTTCTTATCTGAACTTTGACAAGTGGGTAAATAAAGAAAATGATGCAAAATACGGATTCAATGGAACTGAGCCATGGAACACGTATTCAGGTGGTATTAACACGGAAAATCTCTACAATCCTTGATTTCTAAAATCAATATTCATAAAAAAAGCGGACTGAATCCAGTCCGCTTTTTTGTACCCTCTTTGCTCTAAATCAAGCTATGCAAATTCAAGAATCAAGTTAATTATATCAAATTACCCTTGATGACCTGTTCGATGACAGCAGGGTAATGCTTCATCTCCAGTTCATGGACCTTCTCAGCAATGTCATCAGGTGTATCTTCTGGTGAGAGTTCGACAGAGAACTGAGCGATATGTTCGCCAGCATCGAGTTCTGGATTGACGAAGTGGATGGTGATGCCTGATTCTTTCTCACCTGCCGCCTTCACAGCTTCATGCACATGGTGTCCCCACATTCCCTTTCCTCCAAACTTAGGAAGGAGGGCTGGGTGGATGTTGATGATGCGGTTGGGGAACTGGTCGATGAGGTAGGTTGGAATCTTAGGCAGGAAGCCGGCGAGGATGATATAATCACATCCGCGAACAGTTTGTATCACGAGTCTGGGTTCATCCAAGAGTTGTTGACGCGTGATAACAGTTGTAGGCACTCCAAGTTGCTCAGCACGCACGAGGGCATAAGCATCGCTACGGCTGGACACGACAATAGGGATCTCCACTTCTGGTTTGTCGGAGAAGTAGCGGATGATGTTTTCGCAGTTGGTGCCGCTTCCTGTGACGAAGATGGCGAGTTTGATTGTTTCGCTCATGGGCTTATCAATGTTCTTATCCAATTTGGTAAGGTGGAATCTCTTCAAAATCAATGTCTTCAATCTCCAATGCCTTCTCAGCAGCCGCCTTGGCATCCTCCTCACGTTGACGACGTCCAAGGAAGAAACGGTAACGATCCAGTTCGTCAGCAAACTCATGGGTAGCCCAGACAAGGATTGCCGCATCATCGATGAGTCCGATAGCAGGCATGAAGTCAGGCATGAGGTCAGCCGGCGTGACCACATAAACGAGCGCACCGACTATGACTGTGAGGTTAAGGAAATTATACTCTGTGTACTTGCCTGTAAACACATCGCGGATATACTGACAAATGAAAAGGAACTCGTCCTTCACCGCCTTGAGGCCATCCTTGGTGGCATATTTCTTGGCAGAGGTGAAAAGCTCCTTAAGCTTGCCTGGATGCATGGCGTAGTATCTGCCTGCAGCAGCCCATCCACCCTTCTTGAAGTACTTGGTGTAATCCATCCTTACTTGTTTTTAGTATTTTTGTGATGTATTTCGTATGCAAAGGTACAGAAAAATATTGAGTCTCAAGCCAGAGGGAACAAAAAAACACACATTGAACAAAAAAATCCATGATTTCAATGATGCCAGTGGGTGATTCAAAGAAAAAATGTCTAACTTTGTAGCCATGAAAGTTATCTACAATCGTTTTATCCCTTTCGGCTCCTACCACGGGCTCAATCTCTTCGGCACCATCTTCGTACAACGAAAGTGGGGCAAGATGGAGGCACATGAACTGAATCATGAGGCCATCCACACCATGCAGCAGTGGGAAATGACCTACGCCGGGTTCTACCTGTGGTACATTGCAGAGTACCTCGTGCGGCTGGTGCAGTACCGTTTCAAGACAGAGAAAGCCTACTACAACATCAGCTTTGAACGCGAAGCCTACGCCAACGAACACTATCCACACTACCTCCTCCATCGTCGCCCCATGGCATGGGTGAAATATCTGCGCCAATCCTCTTAAAATGCTATTTAGAGGGATGTCATTTGTGGAAAAGTCCCAAAAATAAAGAAAAATCAAAAAAAAACATGCTATCTCTTTGTCTTTTAGACAATTTATCCTAACTTTGCATTCGTTTTCAGGGTTTACCCACCCCACGGGAACAATTGCGAATGATATTCAAACGCAATTACACATTATTAATATATATAAGGGCAAATCTAACAATAAAAATCGACAATAAAACTATGACTAAAGCAGAAATCGTTGCTGAAATCAGCAAAATGACAGGAGTTGAGAGAGAAAAAACTCTCAGGGTAGTAGAGGCCATGATGGTCGTTATCAAAGAAAAGACAGCCGGTGGTGAAGATATCTTCCTTCGTGGCTTCGGCACATTTACAACAAAAGACCGTGCGGCAAAGGTTGGCCGTCTCATCAAGGAAAACAAGTCTGTGGTTGTTCCAGCTCACAAGATTCCATACTTCAAGCCTTGCGAAGACTACAAGGACATGTTCTAAATGACAATAAGAAATAATGATATGAATAGCGCCTCTGCATGAAGCAGGGGCGTTTCTTTATCATTTTTCTGAACGAAACCCACCTTAAATCATGTTTTTTTTATAAATTTGCACCCCATATATATAATAATGTGTAAATCGCATGGAAATAATCATCATTATCCTCTCCATTTTGGCAGGTGCCCTGGTTGGTGCCCTCATCACAGCGCTCATTTTACAAAACAAGCATGGAAAAGTCGCTGCGCAAGTCAGTGTATTGGAAGCTACGCTGAAAAGTGAGGCAGCTAAAACCGCCACCCTGATGCAAGAGAAAGAAAAAGCATATCAAAATGCCTTAGAGGAAAAGAACCGTTCGTTCCAAAGTGCTCTTGACGAAAAAGAGCGGGTACACCAAGAAGCCCTTCGCACCCAGCAACACCAGTTCAATGAAACAATGGAAAAAGTGTCTGCCCAAATGAAAGTGGCGACCGACGAGATGCTGAAACAACGGCAGAAGGAATTTGCCGATGCCAGCAACCAAAACCTCGGGCAGATTGTCAATCCTTTGCGCGAAACTATCGACCAGATGAAACAGGTGATGGCTGAGAACACAGAGAAGCAGACACAAATGGGTGGCGAGATGAAGGCAAACATCGAAAACATGATGCGCCAAAGTGAAGCTGCCATGAAGAGTGCAGATGAATTGAATCACACATTCAGACTCGGCAACCGTGTGCAAGGTGACTGGGGAGAGACTATCCTTGATGAATTATTAGAAAGTCAAGGGCTGAAACGTGGCATTCATTATGACACACAGCCGTACATACGTGATGCAGCAGGAAACATCATCCACACGGAAAGTGGATCCACCATGCGTCCGGACGTGATTCTGCACCTCGATCAACGTCGAGAAGTCATTATCGACTCTAAAGTTTCCCTAACAGCCTTTATGGATTATGCCAATGCTAGCACAGAAGAAGAACGCAAACGACTACTCAAAGCACATATCGACAGTTTGAAATCACACGTCAGAGAACTATCCACCAAAGATTATTCGGCCTATATTAAGCCTCCAAAGGCAAGAATGGACTATGTCATCATGTTCGTTCCACATTCAGCGGCCCTGTGGACAGCCCTCAATGCACAACCAGATTTGTGGCGCAATGCGATGACACAAAACGTATTCATTGCTGACGAACAGACACTTTTCGCAGCGCTGCGCATCATCAATCTCACTTGGACACAAATTGCCCAAGCACAAAATCATGAAAAAGTGTATGCTCTTGCCAATGAAATGTTGGAACGCGTGGGACAATTCATGAAGAAATATGATGCCATTGGCCAAGCGCTCAAGCGTGCTACTCAAGCCTATGAAGAAGGGGGAAACAAGCTTGCCCCTACAGGCCAAAGTATCTTAACCACCTGTGCCAAACTACAAAAATTGGGTGCCAAGCAGAGCGACAAAAATCCATTACCTCCACTCACAGACATCAGCGATATCCCACAATTCGAAGTCGAATAGCACCACTATTCGCCTCTCAAGGAAACATTTTATACCATTTTATATAAATAAGAGGATAAAAATGCACACAAAATGTTTCCAACAACGACGACCCTCACCCTAAGATGCAAACAAATCCTTGATAAAAATCGACAAACACACCACCGCTATGTCACGAAATGTTTCTTTTTGCACCATTGTTAACAAATTTATATATACATATTTTGCCGATTACAGAACAAAAATGTCTATAATTTCCCTAAAATACAACTTTTTTGTAATTTTCTTGTATTTATTTGTATTTTTATTTGGAAGATGAAGACATAATAGGTAACTTTGCAATGTCAAACAACGAAAATGTTATCAAAACATCATAAAAACCAACTCAAAAACAATCAAAAACATCTCTTCGGAGACTAATTAAAACAACATACAAAACAAAAATTACTAAAGAAAGGGCAAAGTTATGAAGAAGTTCATCTTAACAGTTTTAGCATTCTTGTCATTCGGTGCTTATAACAGCATCATGGCACAGGGACAAGATGACGCTGTTCAGAAAAATCCAAATCTGAACACCGCGGGTAAGTACACCGGCAACAAAAAAGACGGTAAAATGCACGGCAAGGGCGTCTATGAGTGGAAAAACGGCGACCGTTTCGAAGGTAACTTCGTTAATGGCCAGATTGACGGCTATGGACGTTACTCTTGGGTAGATGGCGACGTATATCAGGGTGATTTCAAGGACGGCAAGCAGGACGGTTTCGGTAGCGCGTTCTATGCAGATCGTTGCAACACCTACGAGGGTGAATGGAAGAATGGTAAGCGTAACGGTCACGGCAAGCTCACATGGGCTAATGGTGACACATATGAAGGCGAATGGGTGGATGATGTACGTGTAGGTGAGGGTGTCTTCACAGCAGCAAACGGTGACAAGTATGTAGGTCACTACGAGAATAACCAGCGCAATGGCTACGGCACATACTATCACAACAATGGTGACGTGTATGCAGGCCAGTGGGTCAATGGCGAGAAGGAAGGTCTTGGCAAGTACACTTATGCAAACGGTAATGTATATGAAGGCCAGTTCTGCAACTCCTACATTGAAGGTCAGGGAACATTCGTATGGGCTTCAGGTGCAACTTACACAGGACAGTTCAAAGAGGATATGCGTAACGGTGTCGGTACTTACACCACAGCTACAGGCAAGGTAATTGCTGGTAACTGGAAGGATAACCGTTTCTCCGGCGACATCAATGCGAACGTTCTCGCATCGAGATAAAAACAAATCTAAATCCGGACCATTTTAGCACTAGATCATATACTAAGAAAACAACAAACCTGTAAATTGTTCCTAAAAACAATAAAGAATTTCGAAAAGGGCTTAGTCCAATATTTTGCCCAAATCTTTGTAAAACAGTAGTAAATAGTAATTCATAACATCCCCAACGGATAAGTCCAAAATTCGGAATAGTTTTTAATGGAAATAGGTAGACTCCCGAACCTTCAAGGGATTAGTGATAACCTCTTGGAGAAACGGGAGTCAAAATTTACAGGAAAGCCGACTGAAATGACGGCACAAAACAAAGACAGAGTTACCCCATCGCGAAAGCAGAGCTAGTTAATATATAATAATAAGGTAAGTAAAAAGTAATAAGAAGAAAAGTGGTTAGGTAATCGATAAATGATTTAGGTATTTAATAAATAGTAGAAAGGTTTTGGTTAGGAATTCCTTCAAGGAAAGAGACAAAAGCAGAGTAGAGAGAAGGAATGAATGAAAGGGATTTGACTGATGATGGTCAAATCCCTTTCTCTATTTATTATCAATGTACTGTCATTCTTTTTCTCAATGCGCTCTCTTCTTCACGCGCATATCCTGTACATAATCAATACCCAAAGCACCAGTAAGGATGTACGCGACGCAAGTGTCACCTTCATAGACACGCTTGTAGAACCCGAAGGGGGTATCACGGCTAATCGAGAGTTCCTGCTTGTCCCCATCGAGGAAACGGAACTTCAGTTCATATTTATCTGTGGTCTCTTCATATTCCGTCACATATTCTTTCTCGTTACCAAACACGTCTTTGCCCGTATGACGTTCCTCGCGAATGTTCGTGGAATGATTATGTTTGTGGTGGGTGATGACACAGGGGCGTTCCACGGGCGTCTTATCTTTCGAAAAAGCATAGTTTAGATTCTCATAAGCATGGTCAATGCATACAGCCGAGAGGAACAGCAGCAATACAAAGGCGGTAATGATCAGCATGGGAAAACGCCATTTCTTGATAAAGATACACAATAATCCAGGACAGCAAAGTAGTCCGCAAGCTGTTGCTGCCATGGTAGCAATGACGTCACCAGCATTATTGAGCGACACCACCGAATCAGGTGGCGATGGAGTAAACACAAGGGCTCCTACGCTGACACCAACCAGTATCAGCAGACCAACAAGGCTCTTCTTCAGAAGGCCATCAGATAACACTTCTAATTGCATCTTTTCTTTTGTTATGTCGTTATTACGATATATCGTTGTTACGGTATTATGTTTTATCTAAATCCACTACCGCCACCACCTGAGTGACCACCACCACCTGAGTGACTGCTGTGTCCGCTGCCACCACTACTGCTGGAGTAGCTGCGTGGACTTCTGTAGTCATCATCTCTACTGCTATAGGAGGCAAGACGTTGTTCACGCTCGTGCGCAGTCTCGTACATACGGGCTGTGTAGAGCGTGCTGGCCAGTGCTGTCGTGATGGGCTTGAAATCCTCCACCACCTGATGTGGTGGGATGAGTTGGTCAAGCTTGGTCGTGTCAGGAGCCACCTTCTTCATATCCTTGCGCACCTGGTCGGCTATACCGTAGAAGGATGCAAACACGAGATACTCTTTCCAGAGGTTCACTTCCTCGATATGACGCTCCTCTACAAGCGAGAAATCCTTGAGATAGTGAACAAAACCCACCACCTGCTGCACCTCGTCAGCTTGAAGATACTTATCCGCTTTGCGACTTTCAGCAACCATATAGAGTACATCCGCCATCGGTCGCAGTTTCTCAAGGTTTTTATTGACATAAGTTCTCAACTCGTCTGGCTGCAGAAGGTGATCTTCATTTGCCGCCTTATAGAGCAGGTCTTGCAGCATGTACTGGATACCGTCATCACGAATCAATCCCTTATAGGCCCAATCCGCCTCACGTCGTCTGGCCCCATAGAGTGGGTAGGAGCTAATCGTATTCTTCGTCAAATCAAGGCCTGTATTTTTCTCAGGTTTCACAGGCTCCTTAATACGGAAGAGCTGGCGGGTCTTGCCATACTTGTCCGTATCATAGTCGAGAGTGATGCCACCCTTGTAGAACATACGGAGGATGAACGCCTCGTAGAGGTGTTGTACGCTGAATTCCACACCCTGAATGGAACAAGTATGAACCACAGCTGCCAACACGCTGCTCGAATCCAACAGATTACCCTGCATAGGTAATTCACGCCAATAAGGCAGTTCGTCCCACTTTTTACCCCCCATCAGTTCCTGCAAGTGCTTGGCTTTCTGTTTCTGCAGCTTTCTTTCATCAAAGCTTCCCTTGATCTGATCCTTGGCAGCCCAACCGATCAATCCTACAATCAGAAGGAACCCGCCAATCAGCCCCCAGTGGAATCCGCCACCATCATCGCTGGAAGATAAGCTATTTGCATGTTGCCCTCCTTCATGCCCTGAGCCCACTTCGCCACCCATCAGCGAACTGCGTGTAGCACGATCGCCAAGCGTATCGCCCATCGCCACATCTATGTCATATTCGCTATCAACAAAGGCTGGACGCTTCACCAATTCCTTGAACGTACCCTCCTTCACCACATCGGGATGTAAGAGTCCCTTCTTAATCTCCATGAGCATGATAATCGCATCTCCGTTGCGCATAGGCCTCTCCTCTTCAGTTCGTGCCCATACATAATTGCTGGAATGTCCCTTCCAACCGTCATAGCCGAAGGTCCAAATGCGAGCATCCTTCTTCGTAAGCGAATCCACGTCCATTTTGATGGTCACCATCGCGAAAGTAGCTGGTGAATTAGCCGCCTCATAAAAAGAATGGCAGAAACCATCGTAATCATCATATGATTTCACCAGATGGGTGAGTGTGTATTTGATGTAGTAGCTGCGCTTCCCTGCCCTACCGATGCCCCAGCAAAGTTCCACTCCCTCAGGGGTATGGTGGTAACCACAGCGTCTGGTCTTCTCCTCACGACTGCGCTCCACATTCCATTCTTCCTCTACCTTATAGGCTACGGCATCCTCATCAAACACCTCAAGATCCTTCACCTCAATGTCACCCATATTGTTGAAAGTGATGAAGCCCTCCGTACCCTGCTCACTCATGTGGGCATCACGCCGCTCCATCACCTGAGCATCGCCGTTATCCATCAGCTTCACCAGCACAAACACAGAGTCAAGCTGATGCTGGGCAAAAGCAGGAAGAGAGAAGATGCACAGAAGAAAGGTGATTCTTAAATACTTTTTCATTCGCTGAACAGTTCTGGCATGTCCTTCTTACCCTTATTATCCACTGTCAGATAATCTCTGACCTCGAAGTGCAGCTGACCAGCTACCACACTGGACGGCCACTGGCGCACATAACGATTGAAGCGTGTGGTCGTGTCGTTGTAAATCATACGTGCCATACGCACATTCTCCTCATAATCCTTGATGTTGTGCATCACATCCTGATAGAGACCAGAAGCTTTCAGTTCAGGATAAGACTCTGTCACAGCCATCAGTCGGCTCAGCACACCACTGAAAGCATCCTGCTGCTCGTTCACGTCGGCAGCCGTCTTCACTTCGGTAGCACGGCGAGCCTCAATCGTCTGCACCAGCGTTTCGCTCTCATGCTTGGCGTAGGCCGTTGCAGCCTTTGCCAACGACATCAGCGCATCCCAACGAGAGTTCAGCTGCACCTCTATCTGGCTCAATGCGTTCTTGCACTTTTCGTCCATATCGACCAGCGTACGCTGTGTCTTAATGAAGCCTATCACTCCAAATACAACGATGGCGAGCACCACCACCATCAATCCAAATTCCAATGACATAGTTTTCTGGTATATTAAGTTTTAGAAGTTATCGAAGTTAAAGACGAATCTTAGAACATCAGCGTCTTTGCAATGTACAAGCAATAAATAATCAGCAGGATAGCACCCTCGTAACGCACGATTTTGCGGTGAGTGTGGAGAAAAGTCCACAACAACAGCCCATACCCAAGCATCACTACGTAGTCGATAGCAAAAGGCGCCCAAGCATCGTGAATCGGTGTGATGGCACTAGCCACACCCACCACCGAAAGGATGTTGAACGACACAGAACCGATGATATTGCCCACAGCCATATCCGTTTCACCCTTATGTGCCGCCATCACAGACGCGAACAATTCTGGCAACGATGTACCCACAGCCACTACCGTCAATCCAATGATGCGTTCCATCTCCTCTTTCGCCACACCAAAGTATTCACCCAAATCCATCGCAATGGCACTCGAACCCTCAATCAGTCTGTCTGCACCATACACCATTGCTGCCAGCGAAATCACCACATACAAAATGGCACGCCATAACGGAATCGATGGTGTCACCGCTGCATCCTCCTGCTTCATCGCTTTGCGCGAATCATTCACCTCCCACGAGATGAAACCAATCAACAACAGCACCATCACGATGCCCATCCACCGTTCAATCGTGCCAAAGAAGGCAAAGCCAATGAACAGCACCATAGCGAACAGCATGAAGGGCATATCAATCCGCATCATCTTGCGATGTGACGGCAATGGGCAGATCAGCGCAGACACGCCCAAAATCAGAGCGACATTCGCAATGTTCGAGCCAGCCACATTTCCGATGGCCAAGCCTGATGAACCAACCCACGCCGCCTGTGTGGAAACCATCAGCTCCGGCATCGATGTGCCAAATCCCACCACTGTGATGCCAATGACCATCGCACTCAATTTTGCCCGTTGAGCTATCGCCACCGAACCATCAATCAAGAAATCTCCGCCCTTCACCAAAAGGATGAAGCCCAAGAGAATATATAAAATGTTGAGTAACATGTCAATCTTTGTAAACCTTTCGCTTTAAAATCATTCTGTCTCCTCCGAGGCTGCTACGGCCTCCTTTTCATAATCAGTCATCTCCTGCGGTTGACCAGACTGATAAGAAGCACCTGTAGGGATGTCGACGGTTGACACCACATATTCACTGTTTGGCTTGGTGTACCAACCTGTACATTCTTCGTGGTTTTTCACCCATTTCTTAAAATCGCCGTAGGCATTAAGGATGCTTTTCTCTTCTTTCGGCCATGACCATACACTCGCCGTCTTCTGCCCCTCCTCTGGAGTGTTGAAAAGTGTATAGGAGAACGGAACACATAAGACAAAAGGAACATCGCCCGTTTCTGGAGCCAGCACCACCATCGCATTCTTGAAAACTGCATCATCGGCAGCAAGCATACTCGGCAGCGGATCTGTACCAGAAGGCAACATACGAATGGAGAAACCACCCATGAAGGTGTTAAGGCTGCCGTCTGTAGTAATTGACCAGTCACGCCCCAGTGACATCTTCACCCTAGCAGTTGGAGTTTGGGCTCTTTCGTCTGTATTAAGGATTTCGTAACCGCCACTTTGCGTTGGAGAGGCACCCATCAACTGATGAATCTCGCCGACACAGTTCTTGCCAAAGAAGAGATAAGAAGCCAAAGTGCTACCTGCCGCTAATGGCGTGATGTAGGCAAATGCATCACCTGCTTGATGTTCCACCTTCACCACCACATCGTTATAGTCGAAGTCTAGCTTTCCGTCCATATTATCAGCCACCAGCAGCCAAGCCGATGACGGTGTCCCCTCCAGCAGCGAAAGTGGCACAGTCAAATCGTCAATGGGCTCATCAAACGACACGGTGTCACCTATCGTCGCACGGTAAGCCATCTGACCATCGCTCACCACGAGCGATTGTACACCTTCCTCTACGTCGAAAGAAAGCTTCTTTGTACCATACACATACTTGAATGTGCCCACGATGGTGAAGACAGCATCCTTTTCCGTATAGACCGTGATGGATCTCCCTATGGTGGCTACGACCGTCACACTGACCCGTTCCGCCATGTTCCAGTCTTGTTCGGCATCAATAGTACCAAACGTCTTCACGAACTCATTCCTGAACTCCATACCCTGCTCAGAAAATCCATTGTCATAGTCGTCGCAAGCCACAAAGGCCATTGCAACCATCGCCAACGGCATCAGGTATAAGAGCACCTTTTGATTATTCATATTGACTGATTTTACGTTTCATTATAGTCTTGCCCATGCACACGTGCATACATTTACAATACAAAGGTAGAGGTTTCTGCCGAAAGTACCAAAACAGAATAAAACTATTTACACAATAACCCTTCCTTATTCTTCAATAAGGGTTCCTTATTTTCCAATAACCGTGCCTTATTGACAAATAAGGTGCCTTTATTGGTCAGCCCAAAGTCTGAAATTATAAATTCCAAACTCAGGAATTTGAACACTAAACTTTAGAATACTATTTCCCTAGTTAAGAAAATTTTTCCTAGTTAGGGAGAAACAAATAGGCGACTCACTAGTATGTGAGTCGCCCA
>JAGAAZ010000110.1 GCA_017614895.1 Bacteroidaceae bacterium
CCGCGATTTACTCGCGTGACTGGAGTTCAGACGTGTGCTCTTCCGATCTATGATGACAGCGGTTATCGTGTACCCTGCACGGTCGAGCCTCCGTTCCCGATGAAGGAATGGACTCCCCGACAGGAATTGCCTCCACTGGATGGTGTTCCCTGTATGGCATACAGTCTCAATACACCTCCTGCCGACATGAAGGGGCTTGTGACTGTAGGACTCAGAGAATCGTGGGCATTGCTGCCCAGAGATTTCTACAATACGGCAGGTAAGGCATCGGAGTTGCTGTATTGGGATTCGAACACCCGTTATTGTGGGGTGTGTGGTGCGCCGATGAAACGTGCCACAGCCATCAGTAAGCAATGCACGAACTGTGGCAAAGAAGTGTGGCCACAGGTGAGCCCTGCCATCATCGTGAGGATCAAGCGTGGAGATGACATCCTGCTGGTTCATGCGAAGAACTTCAGACGCAGCGAGATGTATGGATTGGTGGCAGGATTTGTGGAGACAGGCGAGACGCTGGAGGAGTGTGTGAAACGAGAGGTGGCAGAAGAAGTGGGATTGGAAATCAAGAATATACGATACTTCGGGAGTCAGCCCTGGCCCTACCCTTGTGGCATCATGATTGGCTTCACAGCTGACTATGTGAGTGGCGAGGTGCATGTACAAGAGGAGGAATTGAGCAATGCCGGTTGGTTCAACCGCGACCAGCTTCCTCCCATCCCCGACAAGATGTCAATAGCCAGAAGATTGATTGACGACTATATAGCAGAAGAGAGACCTGACAAAGAAAAAGGATGTTCAACAATCAATTAAAAACTAAAAAAGCAATGAAAAAGAATCAAATCACATGCTTGACATTGGCAACAGCCCTCTTGGCAAGTAGCTGCACGAGTTCTTATCAGGCAGCAGGCGGCGTGACAGGTGCCATGATTGGCAGCCATGTCGGTGGCGCAGTGGGCGCTTTGGCTGGTCATGGTCCCTTCCGTGGTGAAAGCTCTGCACTTGGCAGTCTTATCGGCATGGGCATCGGTGCCATTTTGGGTGTGGGCATCACATCACAAATAGAGGAACAGGAACGCGCCGAAGCACGTCGATACGAAGACTATGGTCAACACAGGACGACGGGTGGCGATGGTGGCTATTACGACAACAACGTGGGCTATCAGACGAGTGGCGGCTATCAGGGTGGTCAAGACACTCAAGGCAGCCGCAGCTATCAGATTGGCAATGGCGCTAACGAAGGTGCCATCACATCGACTGTGTTGAGCATTTCAGACCTCTCCTACATGGATGTGGACGGTGACGGCTATATCTCTAAGGATGAGACTATTGAAGTGGAAGGATACATCACCAACACGTCTAATTCCGTCTTGCGTGACATCGTGATCTACCTGACTGTGAACGATGAAAAGGCATTCAGCATTTCTCCTTCGCTCACCACGACCTTGCAGCCAGGACAGAAGATTCGTTACACGGGACGTGTGCATTGCATCCGCACACGCAGCATCACATCAGCAGGCATCAATCTGAATACAGATTATGCTGGCAAATCCTACACGAGCAACACGCTGTTTGTAGGGGTGAAATAAAGCCCAAAACTTGATTAATAAGAAAGCACCCAATCGATTAATAAGAAAGGTGGTGCCTTGATTAGTAAGAAAGCACCCACCTTGATTAGTAAGAAGGGTGATGCCTTGATTAATAAGATAGTTTTTGACCCTAAACTTCGGTGGTAGGCAAATCAAAGAAAGAGAGCCTGCCGTTGCGAATTGGGAAGGTGATGTCAACACGACCTCTCACCTTCTCTTTTCCTGATGTGGCGGGCTTGAATTTCATTTTCTTACATACCCTGACGGCTTCTGCATCAAGACTCTTCGTCAACGAACGGACAACCTGTGCATTCTCCACGTTGCCTTTGGCATTCACAATCACAGCGACGACTATTCTGCCATCCACCTTCTCTCTTTGCTTCGGTTGTTTGAAGTTTTTCAGGAGATAAGCTTTGACTGCCTCTTCCCCACCCTTGTATTGCGGTGGAGTCACCCTTTCCCTCCTTTGCTCCGTCTGTTGGCGAGGTGAAAAATCGAAGAAGAATTGAGCCTTTGCTGATGCTGTCAAAAGCAGAAACAGCAGCAGGATGAAATGTCGCATAATCGTGTCGTTTTGATGTTTACGGGTTCAAAATTAGTGGAAAGTTTTCGTTCTGACAAGAATTTTATTCGGAAAGATGGAAAAATTTTAATTTCTTTAATAATGTGTCAGAATAAATGCCTAACTTTGCATTTCGTAAGGCAAAAGAAGGGCTTTGTTGTGTGCGCACACAAGCGTCTTTTTCCACCCAAAAGAATTGAATGAAATGGGCGAATAGCTTACATCCAAAAATCAATAAGTAACAACCAATAAAATTTAGGACTAAACAATGGCTGACGTAAAGAAGATTAAGACCGCGCTCGTGTCCGTGTATCACAAGGACGGATTGGACGAGCTTCTTGCAGAACTGAACAAAAACGGAGTGAAATTCCTTTCAACAGGAGGTACACAAGCATTTATTGAAAGCCTTGGCTATCCATGCGAGAAAGTTGAGGACTTGACTACATATCCATCTATTTTGGGAGGTCGTGTGAAGACATTGCACCCCAAAGTGTTTGGCGGCATTCTGGGACGTCGCGAATTGGAAAGCGACCAACAGGAAATGGCGAAATATGAGATTCCTGAAATTGACCTTGTCATCGTTGACCTCTATCCCTTCGAGGAGACTGTAGCTTCGACCAACGACGAGCCCACCATCATCGAGAAGATTGACATCGGCGGCATCTCGCTCATTCGTGCTGCAGCCAAGAACTTCAACGATGTGGTGATTGTGCCCAGCAAGGCTGAGTACAAGCCATTGCTCGATATTGTCAAGGCACAGGGTGCTGAGACCACGAAAGCACAGCGCAAGCAATTTGCAGAACGTGCATTCGCCACTTCAAGCCATTATGACACAGCCATTCATGCATATTTCGCAAAATAATAGAATACAATTATGGGATTTTTCTCTTTGACACAAGATATAGCGATGGACCTCGGCACCGCCAACACCATCATCACCTGCAACGGTAAAATTGTGGTGGACGAGCCATCGGTGGTTGCTCTCGACAAAAAGAACAACAAAATGATTGCCGTGGGCAAGAAGGCAAAAATGATGCATGAGAAGGTGCACGAGGGCATCCGCACTTGCCGTCCTTTGCAAAATGGTGTGATTGCCGACTTCTATGCCTGCGAACAGATGATGCGCGGTCTTATTAAGATGGTGAAGACTGGCCATCACCTCTTCACGCCTTCTCTCCGCATGGTGATTGGCGTTCCTTCTGGTTCGACAGAAGTGGAACTGCGTGCCGTTCGCGACAGTGCAGAGCATTCTGGCGGTCGCGATGTCTATCTGTTGTTCGAGCCTATGGCTGCCGCTATCGGTTGCGGCATCGATGTGGAGGCTCCAGAAGGTCAGATGATTGTAGATATAGGTGGTGGTTCCACCGAGATTGCTGTCATCTCTTTGGGCGGTATCGTCAGCAACAATTCCATCCGTATAGCAGGTGACGAACTGACTGCGGACATTCAGGAATATATGGCACGTCAGCACAATGTGAGAGTGTCAGAGCGTATGGCTGAGCGCATCAAGATCAACGTCGGTTCAGCATTGACAGACCTTGGCGATGAAGCTCCAGAGGATTTCGTGGTGCATGGTCCTAACCGTATCACAGCCCTGCCTCTCGAAATTGCCGTATGCTATCAGGAAATTGCACATTGCATTGACAAGACGATTGCCAAGATTGAAACAGCTGTGCTGCAGGCACTCGAAGCCACTCCACCAGAATTGTATGCCGACATCGTGAAGAATGGTATCTGGCTAACTGGTGGTGGTGCATTGCTCCGTGGTCTGGACAAGCGTCTGAGTGACAAGATTCAGATTCCTTTCCATGTGGATGATGACCCATTGCACTCTGTGGCAAAGGGTACTGGCATCGCATTGAAGAACGTCAACAATTTCCAATTCTTGATGAGATAAACGCACATCATGCGTGCACTGATTGACTTAATCATACACAACAAGCACTGGTTTGTGTTCCTGTTGCTGGAAGTGATAAGCCTGGTCTTTCTTTTCAGTCACAACGGATACCAAAAGAGTGTATATTTCACGACTGCTAATGACGTGGTAGGTTCAGCCTACAACGTCATTAGTGGCATTACGTCATATCTCCATCTGAAAGAGGAGAACCATGATTTGGAGGCTGCCAACGAGCAACTGCGCAAAGAGGTGTATGAGATGCATCAACAACTGGAGGCGATACAGAAAGACAGCGTGAAACGTATGCCCGCCCTGTCTTTGAAATATGATGTAGTGAGTGCGCAAGTGGTGAACATGACCATTCACAAAGCAAACAATTTCATCACCATCAACAAGGGCGAAGCGGACGGTATTCGTCCTGAAATGGGTGTCATCAACTCTCGTGGTGTGGTGGGTATCGTGTATATGACCAGTCGTCATTACAGCATCGTGATGCCTCTGCTGAATGTTAATAGCAAGATTAGCTGCCGACTGCGTAATTCGGAGTATTTCGGATCGCTCGTTTGGCAACGAGGTTATGCCGACATCGCCTACGTGACAAGTGTGCCGAGACACGCTCCTGTGAAGAAGAAGGAAATTGTGGAGACCAATGGTTATTCCGACATCTTCCCTCCTGGATTACCCATTGGAGTGGTGCAAGAGATTGGCGATTCGCCTGATGGCATGTCCTACTTCCTTCGTGTGAAATTGTTTGCCAACTTCCCCACCCTGCGTGAAGTGTCTGTCATCACCAATTACAGTTCACCAGAACGCCGCATGTTGGAAGAAATGGCTGAAGACCCTGCGAAACAAGACAGCGTCCTCATCAGTCAAGACAAGATGAAGGAACTGGAAGAACAAAAGAAGAAGGCTGCGGATGAGAAAGCTGAGAAAGAAAGGCTTGAATTTGAGAGAGTGAAGCAACAGCTGGAGAAGGAGCATTCCACTTCCACACCTTCCGCAACAATTACAAATGATAACCCAATAAGCACCGATACAGTCAGATGAATTCCATATTCCTCACACGTCTCTTTAGACTCTTCATCCTGCTGCTCTTTCAGGTGTTGGTGTTCAACAACATCCACCTGTTGGGCTATATCACACCGCTTGTGATCGGTTATATGGTGGTATGCATGCATCGCAACGCCTCACGTATTGCCGTATTGGTGTGGGGATTTGTCATCGGATTACTATTCGACACATTCAGCAATACGGCAGGCATGGGTGCTGCATCCTGCACCTTGATTGCCATGATTCAGCCCGTCCTGCTCGAAAGACTGGCACCTCGTGATTCTGCTGAGAACCTGACTCCTTCTTTCACGTCATTGGGTTTCTGGAATTACGTCTTTTATGTGTTTCTTCTGATGGCAGCGTTGCACGGATGTTTTTATTTGCTGGATGCCTTCACGCTGACAGATTGGCCATTGACCCTTTTCTCCATTTCGGGAGGCTCGGTGTTCACGACAATCATCATTATCTTTATTGAGCTTTTGATCCGTACAAGAAAGGAAACAACGCGTCATCTGTAAGAAGCCATGAAAAGCCACTTCTACGAATATCGTAAGTTTGTACTTGCCGGTATAGCATTGGTAATTGTTCTTTGCTATATCGTCCGTTTGGCTTTTCTGCAGCTTTCCGATGGAGAATACAAGACCCGCGCCGATGACAATGCTTTCTTCAACAATGTCATCTTCCCTGCACGTGGCGTCATCTACGACCGCAATGGAGAGTTGCTTGTCTTCAACCAGCCAGCCTACGACATCATGGTTATCATGCGCGAAGTTCACAACCTCGACACGCTCGACTTCTGCAAGACCATTGGCATCACGCGGGATTTTTTTGACAAGCGCATGGCCACCATCAAGAACATCGATAAGAACCCTGGCTATTCCACCTATACCCCACAGCTTTTCATGCCACAGATTTCCGCTGAGGAGTACGGCGTTTTTCAGGAGAAATTATTCCGTTTCCACGGATTCTATATTCGCGAGAGAACCATCCGGCGTTATGCCACCGACCATTGCGCCCACATATTAGGCGATGTGGCTGAGGTGTCTCAAAAGGAGGTGGACAACGATGACTATTACTCTCCTGGCGACTACATCGGCAAGCAGGGTGTTGAACGCAGTTATGAGCCTGAGCTGCGCGGCATCAAGGGAGTTCAAATTCTTTTGCGAGATGCTCGAGGACGCATCCAAGGGCATTACCGCAATGGTGCACTCGACCGCAAACCTGTTCCAGGCAAGAACCTCACGCTTTCCATCGACGCCAAATTGCAGGCACTTGGCGAACGGCTGATGGAGGGAAAGATGGGTGCCATTGTTGCTATCGAGCCAAAGACTGGTGAGATTCTCTGCATGGTGAGTTCGCCCAGCTATGATCCGCACAGGATGGAAGGCAAGCAACGCGGTGAGCAGATGCTGGAGATGCAGCGCGACCCGATGAAGCCGATGCTCAACCGAGCCATCTCGGGTACTTATCCTCCTGGATCCACGTTCAAGACTTCTCAGGGATTGACCTTCTTGCAAGAGGGCATCATCACGCCATCCACAGCCTTTCCCTGCTATCGAGGATTCGTCACTAAGGGAATGCGTGTGGGGTGTCACGGCCACGGCTCTCCCCTGCCCCTCATTCCTGCCATTGCCACCTCGTGCAACGGATACTTCTGCTGGGGTCTCTACCACATGCTGAACAACCGCAAGCAATACAAGAACATACAGGAGGCCATGACGACCTGGAAAGATTATATGGTGTCGATGGGATTCGGCTACAGGTTGGGCGTTGATTTGCCTGGTGAAGCGCGTGGCATGATTCCCAATGCCGATTACTACGACCGCCGACTGGGTCAGTGGAATGCACTGGGTGTCATTTCCATCGCCATCGGACAAGGCGAGGTGACGCTCACGCCGCTTCAGATCGCCAATTTGGGAGCGACCATTGCCAATCGCGGTTACTACATCACGCCGCATATCGTCAAGGCCATCGAAGGTGGACACATCGCCGACAGCCTCAAGGTGAAGCACGAGACCAAGGTGGAAAAGAAGTACTACGACATGGTGGCGGAGGGAATGCGCAAGGCGGTGCTGGGCGGAACCTGCCGTAGTGCCAACACATCCATGTATGAGGTCTGCGGAAAGACAGGAACGGCTCAGAACCGCGGCAAGGACCACTCCGCGTTCATGGGATTCGCTCCCAAGGACGACCCCAAGATTGCCATTGCCGTCTATGTGGAGAACGGCGGTTTCGGTGCCACATTCGGCGTGCCTATTGGCGCCCTGATGATGGAGCAATACATCAACGGTCAACTCTCGCCAGGCAGCGAGGCAAGGGCGGCATCCTTCCAGAGCCGTCACATCGATTACGGAACAAGAGAACGATAAACCAGCCATAACGGCAGCATCATCAACAGCAACAATGATAGTACAGGAACAAGGTAGCAAAGGCATTTTCCTCAGCATCGACTGGGTGACCATTCTGCTCTACGTGATTCTCATCGTGTGGGGATGGTTCAGCGTGTGCGGCGCCTGCTACGACTACAATAATCCCGACCTTTTCAGTTGGGAGACCAACTCGGGCAAGCAGATTGTCTGGGCAGGAACCTCGTTGGTGCTAGCGGCCGTGCTGATGCTCATCGAGAAGCGTTTCTACGACACTGCCGCATACGTCATTTATGGCGCGATGATGCTCCTGTTGCTCGTCACCATCTTCATTGCGCCCGACACGAAAGGCTCCCGTTCGTGGTTGCCCATCGGCTCCACGATGAAGATACAGCCCGCCGAGTTTGCCAAATTTGCGGTGGCACTGGCACTTGCCAAATTGATGGACACGTATGGTTTCAGCATCCGAAAGACCAAGGACATCGGCATCGCCATCGGATTGATTGTCTTCCCGATGCTGCTCATCATTGGACAGAAGGAGACCGGCTCCGCGCTAGTTTATTTCGCCTTCTTCCTGATGCTCTATCGCGAAGGCATGACAGGCTCCCTGCTGTTCACGGGCTTTGCCTGCGTTGTCTATTTTGTGGTGGGTCTGAAATTCAGCGGAGACCACATCGCCAACATGCCTGTGTCCATTGGCGAATTCACGGTGCTCCTGCTGGCGATGATTTTCACTATCAGCATGGTGTGGGTCTATTGCCACAACACGACTGCCGTGAAATGGATGTCCATCGGTTGCTTCGGAGGCACCCTGCTGACGATGATTTTCTCCATCTACGTCATCCCGTTCAACGTCTGCTACGTGATGCTCGGACTCTGCATCCTCATGGCAGGTTACATCATCTGGCTCGCACTCTACACCAGGGTCGTGCGATATGCGCTCATCGCCCTGTTTGCCATCGGCTCCACCGCATTCTTCTACATCACCGACACACTCTTTGAGCATCTCGACGACCACCAGCGCATCCGCATCGAAGTGCTCCTCGGCATGAAGGAAGACCTTCGTGGAGCGGGCTACAACGTCAACCAGGCGAAGATTGCCATAGGTTCTGGCGGATTGACAGGCAAAGGATTCCTCAACGGCACCCAGACGAAGCTCCGTTATGTGCCCGAGCAGCACACCGACTTCATCTTCTGCACCGTGGGCGAGGAAGAAGGCTTCATTGGCTCCGCTGGCGTGCTCATCGTCTATCTGCTCTTCATCTGGCGACTCATCGCGGTGGCAGAACGACAGACCGACACGATGGGACGGGTCTATGGCTACTGCGTGCTCAGCATTTTCCTCTTCCACCTGTTCATCAACGTGGGCATGGTGCTCGGACTCACGCCCGTCATCGGCATCCCACTCCCGTTCTTCTCCTACGGAGGCTCTTCGCTGTGGGGATTCACCCTGCTGCTCTTCATCTTCTTGAGGATGGATGCGGAAAGAAACTTAAAACGCCAATAATGGCGTCATTTAACTAAATTCAAAACAAAATGAACATCAAAACAAGATTCAGGAAGCCAGAATCGGTGGTGTGGACCCACTTCACACGTCGTGGTGATGCCATCTTCCTCAGTTTGAAGAGGGAAGTTCGCATCGGCGTGCTCAGCGTGGCGACATTGGCAGCCGCCTGCCCCGATTCCGCTGCGGCCATCATGGCCTTCAGTCAGCCAACTGCCCCTGTCAACGATGGGGATGAGTGGGAACTGACGCTGGATGATGCCGAGGTGGTGGGCACACTCGCCCCCCTGCCTGCCGACAAGGCGGTGCGCCTCGTGCAAGTGATTAACCGACAGGACATCGAGGCGTCGAGCGCCAATTCGGTGAACGACCTGCTGAAACTCGCCGCCGGCGTGGATGTGCGACAACGCGGGGGATTCGGCATCCAGACCGACATCGGTGTGAACGGCGGCACCGAGGACCAGCTCACAGTCCTGCTCAACGGCATCAACATCAGCAACCCCCACACGGGACACTTGACGGTGGATTTGCCCGTCAGCGTGGATGACATCGAACGCATCGAAGTCATCGAGGGTGGAGCCAGCCGAGTTTATGGCAGTCAGGCATTCGCCGGAGCCATCAACATCGTCACCCGCACAGAAATGGAAAACACACTTGGGGCTCACGTGCAAGCCGGTTCCTATGGCACGTTTGGAACCAATGCCCACGTATCTGCCAACACCACTCACTTCTTCAACCGCATCAGCGGAGGATATGCCCGCAGCGACGGGGGCACCTCGAACGATGACTTCAACAAAGCCAACGCTTACTGGGACGGGAATTATCGTAGCGAACACTTCGATGCCGCCCTGCAGGCTGGTCTCAGCACCATGAACTACGGTGCCAACACGTTCTACGGCACGGGGTCTGACACGCAATATGAAGAGGACCGCCGCTATCTCATCGCCGCCAAGGCTGAATACAAAGGCGCGATCAGCATTCCCGTGCAGATCTATTGGAACCGCTCCCTCGACCACTATGTGTGGAAACGTGCCAATCCGCAAGCCTATCAGAACTTCCACCAGACCAACGTCTATGGCGCCAACCTCAACGCCCACACAACTTGGGCACTCGGAAAGTCCGCCATCGGCATCGAATTCCGCCGCGAGAACATCCTCTCCACCCGACTTGGCAAGGAAATTCCTGCATCGGAACAACACAAATACAAAGTGCCTGGTCACGATGAACATTATAAATATAAAGACGGACGCAGCAACCTCGGCATCTATCTGGAGCACGACATCCTGCTGGAGAATCTGACCGTCTCCATCGGTATGCTCGCCAATCACAACACCTCTGTCGAAGGCGGCATGAAGCTCTACCCCGGCATCGACCTCAGCTGGTGTCCTGCCGACCGATGGCGGTTCTTCGCCTCCTTCAACCAGAGCCTCAGAACACCCACGTACACAGACATTTACTACAATGGTCCAGGACTGCAAGGCAACAAGCTGCTGAAGCCCGAGAAGAGCACCGACTGGCATCTCGGCACCTCCTACACAGGCGATTTCTATCAGCTGCAAGTGAAGGGATTCTATCGGCACGGCACCGACATGATCGACTGGGTGAAATACACTGGCGCGACATACTACGAGACCGCCAACAGCGACATCGACAACATCGGAGCAGAAGCCGTAGCCGCCCTCAACTTCGCGCAGCATTGGGGCATCACTTCCATCCTCCATCGGCTCACCCTCAGCTACTGCTACAACTACAAATATCACGTCCATACGGAGCCGAACGCCAACTACTCCTCGCGCATGACCTTCTTGCGTCATAAGTTGGTCGCCTCGCTCCATCATCGCATCGTCGGCAGACTCGCAGCGCAATGGGACTTCGCCCTAAAGAACCGCTCGGGAGCCTTCGACAATGCCAAGACTGGGAAACAGCAACCGTTCGGCACCTATGGGACGCTCGATGTCAAACTGCAGTGGACCCATCCCCGCTATACACTCTACGTGCAAGCCAACAACCTGACCAACCACAAATACTACGACTTTGCCAATGTGGAACAGCCGGGCGTATGGCTCATGGCAGGAGCCAAGTTCCATTTGAAGTTGTAGTGAAGTGGCGCGACTAAGGAACAGGCACAAAAAGAACCGTTTCTGTTAAAAACTGACAAAAAGTCATTGTCGTATGGAAAATAATCACTAATTTTGTCACGATTTTTCTAAAAAGAAGGTTGGATGCCCAATCTAAAAGAAAATTCTTATGGACGAGAAAATTATACAGCAGGTGAAGCAGCGGTATGGCATCGTTGGAAACTATGAGGGGCTGAACCGAAGCATTGATGTCGCTATTCAGGTGGCGCCGACTGAATTGTCGGTGTTGATTTATGGCGAAAGCGGCGTAGGCAAGGAAGTGCTGCCAAGGGTGATTCACGATAATTCAACACGGAAGCACAATAAATACTTTGCTATCAACTGTGGATCTTTGCCTGAAGGAACGATTGATTCGGAATTGTTCGGACACAAAAAAGGTTCGTTCACGGGTGCTTTGGATGACCGTGAGGGATATTTCAGTGTAGCGAACAAGGGAACATTGTTTCTAGACGAAGTGGGTGAATTACCGTTGGCAACTCAAGCAAGATTGCTACGTGTGTTGGAGACCGGTGAATACATCCGTGTAGGTGAGAGCGAGGTGAGAAAGACGGATGTGAGGATTGTGGCAGCCACGAATGTGAATATGCAAAAGGCGATTCGTGAGGGTAAGTTCAGGGAGGATTTGTATTACCGTCTGAACACAATCCCGATCAATATGCCCCCACTCAGAGAAAGAGGGAGGGATATTGAACTGCTGTTTAGAAAGTTCGCCTATGACATTTCACAGAAATATCGTATAGAGCCAGTGCGACTGACAGAAGACGCGCGTACATTATTATTAAGGTATAAGTGGCCTGGCAACATTCGTCAGTTGCGTAACCTGGTGGAACAGATTAGCGTCATCAGTCAGGAGCGAGAAATCACATCAGAGATTCTAAGAAGTTATGGCGTAACGGACGATTCACTGGGTGAAACAGGATTGGTGCTGCATGGTTCCAACCGCATGGAGCACACAGCAGAGACTCATAGTTACGAGAAAGAGCGCGATATGCTCTTCCAATTGCTGTCAAGCATCGGTAAGGAAGTGAAAGACTTGAAGGAACTGGTACACAGCAACATGGAAACGATGCGTGAGCCACAACCCTACATCGTCAACGAATCACGCTATACGCCTGCAAGCAGCATTCCTTATGAAAGTCGACATATTCAAGATGTGGAAGACATAGAAACGATAGAGGAAGCCCCTATGTCGAACAAGGAACTGATGCGGAAGAACATCATTGAGTCTCTTCAACGTAATAATGGCAACCGAAAGAAGACGGCACAGGAACTGGACATCTCAGAGCGTACACTCTATCGGAAAATCAAGGACTACGGGCTGGAGATATGAAAAGATATACAATCATATTGAGCGTGATGCTGGTGAGTGTGCTGACAGCATGTACCGTAAGCTATAAGTTCACAGGTACGAGCATTGACTACACCAAAACCAAAACCATCAGCTTAGACAAGTTCCCCATCCGTGCCAATTACGTATGGAGCCCAATGGAATCGATGTTCTATAACACTATTAGTGATGTCTATGCACAAAAAACTAAACTGAAAGTGTTGAAACGTGATGGCGACCTGCAATTGTCTGGCGAGATTGTTGAATACAGTCAAACCAACAAGAGTGTGGGTTCAGACGGATACTCCACTCAAGTACAATTGAAGATAGTTGTGAACGTGCGGTTCGTCAACACCAAGAAGCATGAGCAAGATTTCGAACAGCGTTTCAGCGCCACCACTGAATATGACTCATCCAAGCAACTGGCCTCTGTGCAAGAAGAACTAGTGCAAGAGATGATTGATGACATCGTTGACCAGATATTCAATGCGACGGTAGCTATTTGGTAAACAGACAACAAGAACAATTTACGTGAATAGAATAATGAACATAAGAGAACTAATAGAAGACCCTTCAAAACTCAACGCGGAAACCTTGCCGGAGTTGAAAACACTAGTAGAGAAATACCCCTTCTTCCAGGTAGTTCGTCTGCTATACATCTCCAACCTTTATAAACTGCATTCACAGGATTTTGGCGTCGAATTGAAAAAGGCAAGCTCTTTCGTTCCAGACCGCACTGCTCTCTTCACTCTAACAGAAGGTGTCAACTACACCCTGCCGATTCACAACAATGACATCAATATTGAGACAGAAGATGAGGGCACCAGAACCATCTCGCTCATCAACCGTTTCTTAAACGAAGGCAGCATTAAAACAGACGAGGATTATGGTCCTCACAGAGAGCAACCTTCGCTGATTGACTTGACCAAAGATTATGCCTCTTACTTGATGCAACAAGAAAATCAAGTCTCTGACACGTCGACAATAGAAAGACAAGATGAAACGCCCAAACTGAAGGGAGCTGACCTCATCGATAACTTCATCAAAGAGACCAAAGGCAAACAGCGGGTAAATAT
This sequence comes from Bacteroidaceae bacterium, assembly GCA_017614895.1. Lineage (GTDB taxonomy): Bacteria > Bacteroidota > Bacteroidia > Bacteroidales > Bacteroidaceae > Minthosoma. The sequence continues at coordinate 13,504 of JAGAAZ010000110.1, forward strand.
CCCTGACATTGATGACAATGAGTTCTCGTCACCCGAGTTTTCTGTGGAAGAAGAGGAAGTTTATACCGAAAGTATGGTCAACATTTACATAAAACAGGGTCGATATCAACAAGCTTTGGAAATATTACGTAAAATTTCTTTGAATAATCCGAAAAAAAGTTCTAACTTTGCAGCGCAAATTTATCTGCTGGAAATTCTCTTGAAACATAATCAATGATCTTCAGCCGTAAAATTGGGCAAAAAGAAACCAGTAAATTAACAAAAAACAAACAAATAAAATGTATCCATTAATTATTGTACTTGTCATTCTCGCATCTATCTTGATGGTGGGAATTGTTCTTATTCAAGAATCCAAGGGCGGTGGTCTCGCATCCAGCTTCGCTTCTTCAAACCAAATTATGGGTGTTCGTAAGACAACAGACTTCCTTGAGAAAGCTACATGGGGTTTAGCTATTGCAATGGTTGTGCTTAGCGTCGTTTCTGCAGCTTTCATCACAAAGGCAACAGTGGAAGAAGCTCCAATTAACATCGCTGCTCCTGCTCAGTCAACCGATGCAGAAAATGTACCTACATTCCCTGCAACAGGCACACAAACTCCTGCTGAATAAAGAATAGGAAAAAAGAGAAATAATTTGGGCTGCATGGTATTCATGCAGCTCTTTTTTATGCATAAAACACGAGGAAAAAGGAAAAAACGGACATTTTTATAAAAAAATATCACCAAATTTGCAAAAGTTTCAAAAAATTGCTCTATCTTTGTAACATGATTTCTTTAGCGAGACATATTGAATTGTTGTTGCTCGAACACGATTGCGTGATTGTGCCAGGGCTTGGTGGATTCATTGCCAACCATGCTGATGCACGATATACAGATGGTGAAGAGCATCTCTTTATGCCACCTTATCGTACAATAGGGTTCAATCAGCAGCTGCAAGTCAACGATGGTCTGCTTGTGCAGTCGTACATGACAGCTTACGATACCTCCTACCCTTCTGCCAATTTACAGATGGGAAAAGACTTGGATAAGATGATGCACGAACTGGAGATGAAGGGCGAATATGAGCTGGAAAACATTGGCATCCTCAAGAAAGGTCTCAACCAAAACATTTCCTTCATTGCCCCAGAGACGGGAGCGCTCACTCCATCTCTCTACGGGCTCTACTCATACGAGATGAAGTCGCTGCAGCATGTCATCAAAGAGAAAGAAATCCAGCGCACCTTGCAAACGGTTGCGTCCATGCACATTGCCCAGAAAGAAGATACACAAGAGCAAACTGCCGTCACCCCACAGAAGGATGTAATCATCCATTTCAACCGCCGCTGGCTCGACTTCGGCATCTCTGCCGCTGCTGCTGTACTCTTGTTCTTCTGCTTCTCCTATTTGGCGATGAAGGGTGTGGACAACAGCTCCGACACAGTGGTTGCAGCATTCCCCACAATCGAAAAGGTGACCACCAAGGCTACCCCCACTACAGCAAAACCTGTTGTAAAGAAAACCGAAGCGTCCAAGCCTACTGCTACTCAGAATGAGCCTATTCAAATAAAGCCTGCACAACCAAAGGACGAAATGACGGTTCCTACGAAAGCAGACGATGCCAAGTTCACCATTGTTCTCGCCACTTATGTGAGTCAAGACAATGCAGAACGCTACATCAAGACTCTCGCCAAGGACGGCTTTGACCAAGCACGTTATGTAAAGAATGGAAAAGTGAGCCGCATCCTCTACTCCAACTACGCTGATGAAGCTCTCGCACAGCAAGCCCTGATGTCACTTCGTAAGCAAAGTTCCGAATTTTCCGAGGCGTGGATACTCGAGTTATAAACACTCAACTTAAGACAAAAAACTAAAAGAAGACGGCATGAAAAGAGTCAGATGTCCCAAATGTGATCAATACATCGTCTTCGACGAAACACAATATACCGATGGCCAATCTTTAGTCTTTGTGTGCCAACATTGTAAGAAAGAATTCGGCATCCGCATCGGTAAATCTAAACTCGCCAACCGCCATGAAGAGAAGACCCTCGACGAACACGCTTACAGCGAAGACTATGGCAGCATCGTAGTGGTAGAAAATCGTTTCGCTTACAAGCAGGTCATTCCTCTGGATTTGGGAGAAAACGAGTTTGGCAGATATGTGAAGGGCACCAACATCAACAAGCCCATCGACACTCGTGACCCCAGCATTGACACATTCCATTGTGTCATCACGGTGAAAAAAAATAAACAAGGGGAATTGCAGTATATCCTGCGTGACGCTCCCAGTGATACAGGCACGTTCTATATGAACGACATCTTGCGTGATGTTGACCGCATTAACCTTGAGGACGGTGCCATCATCACTATCGGAGCCACCACTTTGATATTGCGTGCTGCCCAAAATGACTCATAGACTAATGATACTAAAAGGAGACCTTATTACTAAATCAGATGCACAGAGTGCGTATTTCTCTTCCTACAAGGGGAAATACACCATTATGGACAATCTTGATGAAAGCGGTGACCCAGTCATCCATGCCCGTAAGGAGATTTACAACTCCGAGTACGTTTATATCACTATCGTACTCCGAGGCACCCTTCGCTTAATTGTGTCGGGTACCCGCATTGAAATGAAGGCCAACGAATACCTCGCTGTCATGCCTTGCATGAGTGTGACAGTTGAAGAGTCTCGATGCATCTTCTTTACCTTCCTTACTAGCAGCTACTTGATGGCAGATATCTACAAACGCACTAACGTACTCAACAAGCTCCACTATCATGCTTTCAAGTTTCGCCATGTGCGTTTCGCCCCAGAGAAAATTGCCATCTTGCTTGAGTGCTACAAACGCATTAAGCGAGAGCACCAACAACCCGACTACCCCAGAAAAGAAGTCGTTCTCCGTGCATATCAGGCAGCATATGCAGCAAAATTCTTCTCCTTGATTGAAGGCACAGAACGTGTCAACTACGTGACTAACAGTCGTCAATACACATTCTTCAACGAGTTCCTCAACCTGCTCAACCAGCATCATAAGACAGAGCGTGCCGTACAGTTCTATTCCAAGAAACTCGGCATCTCACCCAAGTACTTATCTACCATTGTTTTTAAATATACTGGAATGACCGCTTCGCAGGCCATTGACCAATACGTGGTATACGCTATCAAACAAACGCTTTATAATAACGAGTATAACATTAAGAAGGTCAGCACAGAATACAATTTCCAAAGCCAGAGTTTTTTCGGACGTTACTTCAAGCGCATCACAGGCTTTTCGCCCAATGCTTACCTTAAGCAGAACAACATCAAGTCCATCAATTTCGAACAATAGAAAAGGAGAACTAAGTTATGCCACAGTCAACATTTAACCAGAACATGCGCCATACACCCCGATTCGTGGAATACGTGGACATTTTCTCACGTGAGGATATTATTCCTTCTGCGGGAACCAAGGATAGCATACTTCTGTTCGATACTTTCAACGGAATCAACCCTCTCGAACCGCTGAAAGATACTCCCCCCACTAAAATATACCAAAGTGTCAGTTACTACTTGATGGAAGGAGAAATCACCTTTGACATCAACGGTAAGGAAACGACCGTGACCCGCAGCACTCTCGTCAACGTCTTGCCTGAAAACATTCTCAAGGCCACGTACATCAGCCCTGATATACGATACTTCATGATTGTAACCTACCCCAAAGTGTCCAATCAGATTTTTAAGGAGATTGGCCTCACCTACAGCAACGCGCGTCTGTCCCTGCAGCACTTCATTACTCCTATCAACATGCAACAGATGCAGGACTTTCTCCGCATCTATACCGACATCAAGCGAGATTTGTGTGGTCCAGACTATGAATTCAAGGAAGAATTTATCCGATGCCTACTCAACGGATTAATGGTCAAAAATATAAACACACATCAGTACGACCCTCTACCACTAGAAGGTAATAGCAATTCGCGCCAATACGACGTTTATTGCCATTTCCTCTCTCTGCTCAATAAGTATGCCATCGAGCACCGCACTGTACAATTCTACGCTGAAACCCTCGGCATCTCCAGTAAATATCTTTCCTTCGTCTGTACCTGCTACAGTAAGAAAAACGCCTCAGCATGGATAGACGAAGCCGTCATTCAGAAAGCCAAGGCAATGATACTAGTTCACCACTACTCTCTCGGTGAGACCAGCGAAGCCCTCCACTTCCCGACTGTGAGCAGCTTTAGCCGCTTTTTCAAACGTGTTACAGGAGACACCCCAAGAGAGTTCCTCCGCAAAGAAAGTAAATAAAAAAGATAATAAAATAAAAAGATTGTTTTTATGCGACTTATCCCATTGTACACTTGGACTAAGGGTCTTCATTCCATGAAGCTCTCACAGACCAATTTCCAGAAACAACCATGGGCAAGTGGTGTCACGCTCCTTGTGTGCGTCATCATCGCCATGCTCTTGGCCAATCTACCCCTCACAGCACATTTCTACCACGAAGTGCTCGAGACAAGCCTCTCCATGACCATCTCCAATGAAGCGTTCAGCATCAGTTTTCCACAGGACATGACTGTCGAGAAATTCATCAACGACATCCTCATGGTCATCTTCTTCTTTACCGTCGGACTCGAAATCAAACGTGAAGTGGTCTGTGGCGAGCTCTCTAGCGTCAAGAAAGCCCTCCTGCCTGTCATTGCAGCAGCAGGCGGAATGGCTGTGCCTGCTCTCTTCTATACCATTTTCAATTTCAGCACCACAACGGCAGGCGGATGGGGAATCCCCACTGCTACCGACATCGCCTTTGCCGTTGGCATCATGTCCATCCTCGGCAACAAAGTGCCCGTCTCCCTCAAGATATTCCTCACGGCCCTTGCCATCGCCGATGACCTCGGAGCTATCCTCGTCGTCGCCATCTTCTACGGCGGCAACATCAACCTCCCCTTCTTAGTCATCGCCATCATTCTCATTATCGGTATCCGCATCATGAACCGTCTTGGCGAAAAGCGCATGATGTACTACCTCTTTCCTGCCATCGTTGTCTGGTTCCTCTTCTACTACTCTGGCATCCACTCCACCATGTCAGGTGTCGTCATGGCATTCATGATACCAATGGACGCTCGTTTCAACCGTTCTTATCTCAATCGTAGCAATCGGAAATACCTTACTCGCATTGCCCACTACGACCATGATCCTTACGAACAGGGCATCCCATTCCCCAATGGTCCTCAGCGCCATTGCCTACGCCGCATGAGCTACATCAACAACAACTCCATCGGCATGTCCTATCGCCTTGAGCATGCGCTTAACCCATGGGTCAACTTCCTTATCATGCCCATCTTCGCCCTTGCTAACGCAGGCGTTGTCATCCCTGACATCAGCTTCTTCAACATCTTTCAGGCGCTCCCTCTCGAAGGTGTCGGTCTCGTCGGCATGGGCATCTTCTTCGGCCTTCTCCTTGGCAAGCCCATCGGCATCACCCTTGCCTCTTTCATTGCCATTAAGTGCAAAGTGGGCGCCATGCCCGAAGGAGCCACTTGGAAAATGCTCTTCGCTGTAGCTTGCCTTGGCGGTATTGGCTTCACTATGGCTATCTTCGTTGACACACTCTCCTTTGGCGAACTCACACCCGAAGCCACTGGCATGCTTCGTTCCTCAGGCAAGATTGCTGTCCTGCTCGGTTCACTCTCAGCTGGTATCCTCGGCTCATTGCTTATCATGCTATTTGACAAAATGGAGAAAAAACAGGAAAATACCTGATTCTTCACCATTTATAAATGTATATATTAAAGGGGAGAAGGTTTGTTCCTTCTCCCCTACTTTTTTAGAGCCTCTTGTCGGATTCGAACCAACGACCCCGAGATTACAAATCACGTGCTCTGGCCAACTGAGCTAAAGAGGCGGGTGGGTAAGCTGACTACATCGCGCCGCTACAACCGAGTACCCTTGCTGCGGTCAAGCCCTGGGGGAATTCCAAGGGAGCTGGCCGTATAGGACTTACCCGTTTTCGTTTGCGGGTGCAAAGGTAGGGCTTTTTAGTGAACTGACAAAACTTTTCATGCAAAAAATTACCTAAAAAGAGAAAAAACTCTTTATGTCTAACTTCTAACTCCTAATTTATTCGTACCTTTGCACTCATTATGGAAGAAATCATCCTCAATTTAACAAACGGAGCGCTTGATAATCTGAATTACGGATGGGTCATTCTGTTCATGGCTATCGAGAGTTCGTTCATTCCTTTTCCTTCGGAGGTGGTCATGATTCCTGCAGCTTACATGGCGGCAGAAACGGGTGAGATGACCTATCCAATGATCATTCTGTGTGGCACGTTGGGTGCGCTGATAGGTGCGCTTATCAACTATGGGCTTGCCTATTCATTAGGACGTCCTATCGTGTATGCGTTTGCCAACAGCCGTTTTGGTCACATGTGTTTGATTGATGCGGAAAAGGTGGAGAAAGCTGAGGCGTATTTCGACAAACGTGGTGCTGTATCCACGTTGATTGGTCGCATGATTCCAGCCATCCGCCAACTCATCAGCATTCCTGCTGGCTTGGCGAAAATGAATCTGCTGTCATTCTGCCTTTATACAGCACTGGGTGCAGGTCTTTGGAACAGCATATTGGTAGCCATCGGAGCAGCTTTCCACAGCACAATGCCGAAGCAGGAGCTCATCGACATCATTGCGCACTACTCGCACATCATCGGCGTGGCTGCCATTATCATTGCTGTGGCGATTGTTGCATACCTTATATATAAAGGACTCAAGAAGAATTGAAAAATTGAAGAATTAGCATATGTTTGAAAATTTAAGCGAGAGACTGGAACGGTCTTTCAAGATACTGAAGGGTGAAGGGAAAATCACCGAAATCAATGTGGCGGAGACGCTGAAGGACGTGCGTAAGGCGCTTCTGGAGGCAGACGTGAACTATAAGGTCGCCAAGACTTTCACAGATACTGTGAAGCAGAAAGCGCTGGGCCAGAACGTGCTGACAGCCGTGAAGCCTGGCCAGATGATGGTTAAAATTGTGCACGACGAACTGGCAGAACTGATGGGTGGTCAAGCCACTGAACTGAATCTGACTGGTCGTCCCACAGTCATCCTGATGGCAGGTCTCAACGGTGCTGGTAAAACGACCATGTCAGGTAAACTGGCCTTGCGTCTAAAGACACAGAACCACAAGAAGCCATTACTCGCTGCCTGCGACACATTCCGTCCAGCGGCTATGGAGCAGTTGCGTGTGTTGGCTGAGCAGGTGGACGTGCCTTGCTATATAGAGGAAGGTGCAACCGACCCCATTGCTGTGGCGCAACATGCCATCCAGGAAGCTAAAGCGAAGAATTACGATGTAGTGATTGTCGATACCGCTGGTCGTCAGTCGATTGACGAGGAACTAATGCAGCAGATTGAACAGATCAAAGCGGCTGTCAATCCGCATGAAACCCTGTTAGTAGTCGATGCCATGACCGGTCAGGACGCTGTCAATACCGCCAAAACATTCAACGAGCGTCTGGAGATTGATGGTGTTATTTTGACCAAGCTCGATGGCGACACACGTGGTGGTGCTGCCCTGTCCATCCGCACTGTGGTAACGAAGCCCATCAAGTTTGTGGGTACTGGTGAGAAGATGGAGGCACTCGACGTATTCCATCCAGAACGCATGGCAGACCGCATCCTCGGCATGGGCGACATCGTGTCGTTCGTGGAGCGTGCCCAGCAGCAGTTCGATGAAGAAGAAGCGAAGCGTCTGGAGAAGAAGATTGCCAAGAACAAGTTCGACTACAACGATTTCCTCGGACAAATCGGACAAATCAAAAAGATGGGTAACATCAAAGACCTCGCCTCAATGATTCCAGGTGTAGGCAAGGCATTAAAGGATGTCGATATCGATGATAACGCCTTCAAGTCGGTCGAAGCCATGATTGGTTCAATGACCCCCTACGAGCGTGAGCACCCCGAATGTATCAATATGTCACGCAAGATGCGTATCGCCAAAGGTTCAGGTGTCACAATTGACGAAATCAACCGCATGACCAAACAGTTTGAGCAGATGCGCAAGATGATGCGTCAGATGACCAGCCCTAAGATGGCACAAGCCATGGCGCAGATGCAACGAATGAGAAAATTCTAAGAAATATGCAACTGATAGACGGAAAAGCAACAGCAGCAGCCATCAAGGCTGAGATTGCAGAAGAAGTGAAAAAGATTGTGGATGCAGGAGGCAAGCGTCCACATCTCGCAGCCATCCTCGTGGGTCACGACGGAGGTAGTGAGACCTATGTGAAGAACAAAGTGCTGGCATGTGAGGCATGTGGATTCACCTCCACTCTCCTCCGCTTCGAGGAAGACATCACAGAGGACTTCCTCCTCCAGCAGGTGGAGAAGCTCAACAAGGATGCCGACGTGGACGGATTCATCGTGCAACTTCCACTGCCAAAGCACATTTCAGAGCAGAAGATCATCGAAGCCATTGACTACCGCAAGGATGTGGACGGATTCCATCCTATCAACGTCGGTCGTATGGCCATCGGACTTCCCTGCTACATCTCAGCTACGCCCCTCGGCATCATAACCCTGCTTAAGCGCTACAATATTGAAACTTCCGGCAAAAAATGTGTCATCCTCGGACGCTCCAATATCGTCGGCAAGCCCATGGCACAGCTCATGATGCAGAAGCAGTATGGCGACGCCACCGTGACAGTATGCCACAGCCGTTCGAAGACCCTCAAAGAGGAATGCCAACAGGCAGACATTATCATCGCAGCTATTGGCAAACCTAATTTCGTCACCGCTGACATGGTGAAGGAAGGTGCAGTCATCGTCGATGTAGGCACCACCCGAGTGCCCGACGCCACTCGCAAGTCTGGTTTTCGTCTCAATGGCGATGTCGATTTCGAGAACGTCTCCCCAAAGTGTTCCTTCATCACCCCCGTACCAGGTGGCGTAGGTCCTATGACCATTTGCTCCCTGATGAAGAACACCCTCAGTGCTGGTCGCAAAGAATTTTACAAATAAATTGCAAATTCTTCCTTATTTGTTTGGTCAATCCGCAAATTTGCCGTACCTTTGCACTCGCAAAAGGAATACAGCCCTTATATGGTGGATGTAGTTCAGTTGGTTAGAGCGTCAGATTGTGGTTCTGAATGTCGTGGGTTCGAGTCCCACCCTCCACCCTCACCGAAACCCTTGCAAACAGCAGTTTGCAAGGTTTTTTTCATTTTCAGACACATTTTCCACTTTTGAACAGAAATTTCACTTGCGAAGCTAAAAATCATCCTTAAATTATGGTAAAAAATTCAGAATTCCCCCAAAAACGAACATCAGCCTTACAGGAACTTGATAACCTTGAGGATTTTGAGAATACTATTTCATCTTGATACATACAATAAAATGTGTCAAATATTAGACCTTTTGTTGAAACAACGGGAGTATCCTATATTTTTACAGGGAAAATAGGCTATTTATTTGTTTGGTAGCGGCAAATTTTGTATCTTTGGCAAAATTTTCGTACAATTCACAAAAACACATTAAACCATGCTTACACAAGAAGATAAAGACTTTCTAGCAAAGAAAGGCATTTCGGAAGAGAAACTGAACGCACAATTGAATTGCTTCAAGACGGGATTCCCTTGGCTGAAACTGGCAGGTGCTGCATCACCTGGCAACGGCATCACGATTCCGTCGGAGGCTGAGAAGAAGGATTATCTCGCTGCTTGGGATGCCTATCTGGACGGCTCAGGCAAGGTGCTGAAGTTCGTTCCTGCATCGGGAGCTGCGAGCCGCATGTTCAAGAACTTGTTTGAGTTTCTCGACAATGGTGAAAAGACAGAGTTTATCCAGAAGTTTGAGGCAAATCTCGACAAATTTGCATTCATCGATGATTTGAAAGCTGCCATCAGCAAAAACGGTGGTGACAACAGTGTAAAGACCGCCATAGCCACGCTGTTGGGCGAAGAAGGGCTCTCCTATGGCAAACTGCCCAAGGGCTTGCTGAAATTCCATAAGTATGAGGATGGTGCCCGCACCCCAGTGGAGGAGCATCTGGTGGAGGGTGCCCTCTATGCTGGCGGCAAGAACGGTAACGTAAGTGTTCATTTCACAGTGAGCCCAGAGCATCGTCCTTTGTTTGAGGCATTGGTGGCACAAGTGGCTCTGAAGTATGAGCAGAAGTTTGACGTGAAGTACTCCATCAGCTTTTCTGAGCAGAAGGCGAGCACGGACACAGTGGCTGCCAATCCTGACAACACCCCATTCCGTGGGAAGGATGGCAAGATCCTCTTCCGTCCAGGTGGTCATGGTGCCTTGATTGAGAACCTGAACGACCTTGATGCCGACATTATCTTCATTAAGAATATTGATAATGTAGTACCAGACCGTTTAAAGGCAGAAACTGTTGAATACAAGAAACTCATCGCTGGTGTACTGGTAAGCAAGCAGAAGAAGGCATTTGAGTATCTCGAACTGCTCGACAGCGGGAAGTACACCCACACTCAGCTGGAGGAGATTATCCGTTTCCTGCGCGACGAACTCTCTTGCCGCAATCCAGAACTGAAGGATTTGGAGGATGCTGAACTGGCTATCTATCTGAAGAAGAAACTGAACCGTCCAATGCGTGTGTGCGGCATGGTGAAGAATGTGGGAGAGCCTGGTGGTGGTCCTTTCTTGGCATACAATCAGGACGGCACCATTAGTTTGCAGATTTTGGAGAGCAGCCAGATTGACACCAACAACGCTGAATATCTGAAAATGTTCCAGAATGGCACACACTTCAATCCCGTGGATTTGGTGTGCGCTGTGAAGGACTACAAGGGTCAGAAGTTTGACCTCACGAAATATGTGGATCATCAGACAGGTTTCATCTCCAGCAAGAGCAAGGACGGTAAGGAACTCAAAGCACTTGAACTGCCAGGACTTTGGAACGGTGCGATGAGCGACTGGAACACCATTTTCGTGGAGGTGTCACTCGGCACGTTCAACCCTGTGAAGACGGTGAATGACCTGCTGAGAGAACAACACCAGTAAAAAATTCTATGATAATAAGCAAGTATTTTCCCCATTTAACAGAGCTTCAGGTTGAGCAATTCGCTCAACTTGATGCTCTTTATAACGATTGGAATGCCAAGATCAATGTGATTTCTCGCAAGGACATCCAAAACCTTTATGAGCATCATGTGCTGCATTCTCTGGGCATTGCCAAGGTGGTGAACTTCAAGGACGGAACGACCGTGATGGATCTCGGGACAGGTGGCGGATTCCCTGGCATTCCATTGGCTATCCTCTTTCCAAACGTGCAGTTCCATTTGGTGGACAGCATCGGCAAAAAAGTGAGAGTGGCCCATGAAGTGTCAACAGCTATAGGACTGAAAAACGTGAAGTTCAGTCATGCCAGAGCCGAAGAAATCAAGGAGCAGTATGACTTTGTGGTGACCCGTGCCGTGATGCCGATGGTGGATCTCGTGAAAGTGGCAAGGAAGAACATCAGCAAGGAACAACACAACGCTGTGCCCAATGGTATCATCGCCCTTAAGGGGGGAGAATTGGCTGGTGAGATTGCCTCAATGAGGAATATTTCCACGGTGTGGGAACTAAGTGACTTTTTCGAAGAAGAGTATTTTAAGACCAAAAAGGTGGTGCACGTCACTATTGTCAACAAGAAATGAATATCAAAACATTTGAGGTGAATCCTTTATGCGAGAACTGCTATGTGGTGAATGATGAAACCAAGCAATGCGTGATTATTGACTGTGGCTGTTCTGATGAGTACGAATGGGAGAACATCAAGAAATACATCGATGCCGAAGGGTTAGAAGTGAAGCACCTGCTGAACACCCACTTGCATTTTGATCATGTGTGGGGCAATACCTTCGTGTATCGAGACCTTGGCCTGCGTCCTGAAGCCAACTACGAAGACCTCACCATCTACGAGAACATGGATGAGCAAATTCGGTCGGTGGTGGGTGTAGGCATCCCCCATCCTCCCCTGCCTCCTTTGGGCACTTCCCTTTTGGATGGCAGCGAGATCACCTTTGGCAATACCATGCTGAAAGTGCTCACCACCCCAGGACATTCACGTGGCAGCATCTGCTTCTACGCAGAAAAAGACAATGTGCTCTTCTCTGGTGACACCCTTTTCTGTGGCAGTTGCGGACGTACAGACTTGGAAGGTGGTAGTTATCACGATATCATGCTCAGTCTTCAAAAACTTTCCACCCTCCCCGACTCTACCAAGGTGTTCTGCGGACATGGTCCCTCCACGACGATAGAAAGGGAAAAACAATACAACCTCTATATGAGAGAGTGAAAGATACCCACGTTCGGAAAAACCTAAATATATTTGGTTGTTTTCTCACTAATTCGTACCTTTGCAACGAATTTCAACAATATGAGAAGGCTTATACACATTATTATATATATAGGCATCCAGCTTTTTATAGTTCCTACTTCTGCCATGACTGAAGGCGGGGACTTTTTGGTGATGCTTGATGCTGGTCATGGTGGAAAAGACCCTGGAACAGTCGGTTCGTCTTCTCGTAACCGCGAAAAAGATATTGCCTATAACATTACAATGGAAGTAGGACGACTTCTGAAGAACAATCATCCAGAAATAAAAGTTGGTTATACACGTTCAACGGATGTGTTCATTGAATTAGGACGTCGTGCCGAAATTGCTAATAAAGCAAAAGCGGACCTTTTTGTTTCCATTCATGTTAACTCATTGCCCAAAGATGCGAAACATTATGCCTATGGCGTTCAGTCATACACCTTGAGCCTCAATTCCACAGGAACGAATCTTGCTGTGGAAAAACGAGAGAATTCAGTGATTGCCCTTGAGGGTGAAGCCGCCAAGAAATATAACTATAACTCTTCACCAGAAAGTAACATTATGTTTGAGCTGATGCAGGATCACGACATGAAGGAAAGTGTGAACTTTGCAAAGATGGCTCAAGACGAAATGGTTCATACGGGTGGACGCAAGGACATGGGAGTCCGCCAAGCAAACCTCGCTGTACTGCGTCTCACGTATATGCCAAGTGTACTGCTTGAGGTCGGATTTATCTCCACCCCTGAGGAAGAGAGATTCTTGATGTCTAAAGACGGACAAAATCTAATGGCAAAGAGCATCTACAATGCAATTGCAAAATATGCTTCACAACGGACAGGTAAAAAAGCAAAACTGGAAAAGCCTTCCACCACTCTTGTTCAAACGCCCGACACTGCCACGACCAACGACACTCCTGCTACAGTTGCTCCAACTACAGCGAATGGCGAAAAACGAACGGTGTATAAGGTGCAGGTACTCGCTGGCAGCACCAAACTGAAAAGCAACGACAAGCAATTCAAGGGTCTGAAGTGCGAAATGCACGAAAAAGGTGGCAGATACACTTACACTTATGGCTCAGCAACTACTATGGATGAAGCAAAAAAACTGCGCAAATCCATTCTGGATAAATTTCCTCAAGCATTCATCGTGACATTTGAAGAATAATATGAAAATCAGCAAAGAAATTAAAATTGCATTGGTGGCTATCCTATCAGCCATCATCGTTTATGTAGGCATTATCTTCCTCAAGGGGCTCAAGCTCTTCAATGATGAGGTTTCATATTTTGTAGAGATAGCTGACGTGCAGGGCATGCCAACCGCCTCTGACGTGCGAGCCAACGGATTGAAAGTCGGCACAGTGAAGGCGATTAAGTTCAATCCTGCCAAGCAGAACTTGACCGTCGAAATCACCATCAACCCGAACTTCCAGATACCCGAGGGTACCAGCGTCTATATGACCAAAGAGATGTTGGGAAGCGCCATGATGAACCTGAAGTTGGGACCTAACCCCTCTGCCCTTCTCCATCCGGGCGACACCATTCAGGGTGCTCCGTTGATAGACCTGATGACGGAGGCTGGCAATATGTTACCACAGGTGGAAGCCCTCTTGCCCAAGATGGACTCCATCCTGACAGCCATGAATCAGTTGTCGAACGACCCAGCCATTACTGCTTCGCTTCACAATATGGAAGTTGTGTCTGCCGACCTGCGTGTAACCACCACAAGGCTCAACGGACTCCTGGGTAATGACGTGCCACAACTCATGGCAAAGACCAATAACATCTGCACCAATCTGGAAACAACTACCAGCAATCTTAATCAGATTGACATGATAGGTATGGCACAGAAAGCTGATGCAACGATGGATGGCTTGCAGGAGATGACCTTCAAGATGAATACCGCCATGAACAGCAAGGAAAACTCACTCGGACTGTTGATGAACGACAATGCCATTGCCTTGCATCTTGACTCCACCATACAGAACTCATCACGCCTGTTAGAGGACTTCCGATTGCATCCCAAACGATACGTGCATTTCTCTCTCTTCGGTAAAAAAGACAAATAAAAAAGAGGCTGAAAAAAATGTAAGAGAAAGGTGTTATTTGAATTCTGTTCAAACAACATCTTTCTTTCTGAAGAGCCTTCTCGGATGCATTGAAAGCCTATCATAAACAAACAATTAAGAGGTCAAAAAAATTATTTATCGCTAAATGTTTCACATGTGAAACAAATACGTAATTATCTACAAATCAAGAAAGAAGAAAAAAGCAATACAAATCAAGACCGCCAAGAACTTAAGAAACGTAAATGGCTGAAATGAAGCACATTTTACTTTGCGGTTGAAAACACTGGGAAAAATAAATTTTGTAGTTTGCGAAAAAATAACGAACTTTGCATTCGTAAAAATCACGCATGAGAATCACCAAAGCTAAAATGGTAGAAACTGAACAAAATCCAAAACTCTTATGGGGTAGATGCCTCGACATCATTCGGGATAACATCACCCCTGAGCAATTCGCAACGACGTTTGCCTTCGTAGAGCTGCACAGCCTCGAAAACGGCAAACTGGTGCTGGATGTACCTAGCGAATTCGTCAAAGAGTATTTGGAGGAGCACTTCTTGGGACTCATGGCTTCTACCTTCAAGCGTGTGTTTGGCAACAGCGTCACACATTTATTTTATAATGTAAAGGTTGTTGGCAAACGAGGGGGTAACGTAAGGGAAAAAGGTGATATGCCTGCCAAAGTCATTAATGGCCCTGCTCGTCCAAACGGTAACGAGACACCTGGCGACGTGACTGCTCCTCAAGTACAGGATCTCGATTCTCAATTGATTCCCGGCTACAAGTTCGAAAGCTATCTCGAAGGTGAGAGCAACCGTCTGGCACGATCTGTGGGTGAATCTATCGCCAACAATCCAGCGAAGACGTTTAATCCATTCTTTGTCTATGGTCCTTCCGGATGTGGTAAGACCCACCTCATCAATGCCATTGGTCATCGCATCAAGGAGTTGCACCCACAAATGCGTGTGCTCTACTTATCAGCTCACTTGTTCACCGTTCAGTTTACAGATGCTGTTCGTCAGAACAAGACCAATGAGTTCATCCGATTCTATCAGAGCATTGATGTACTGATTCTTGACGATGTACAGGAATTGACTGGCAAGGACAAGACTCAGAACACCTTCTTCCATATTTTCAATCATCTGCACGTCAACGGCAAGCAAATCATTTTGTCTGCAGACCGTCCTCCTATCGCCATCCAAGGTTTGGAAGACCGACTCCTCACCCGCTTCAAGTGGGGTATGCAAGCAGAGATCGAGAAGCCTACGCAGAACCTGCGTCTTGGCATCCTGTCTGCCAAAGTGGAGAAGGAAGGACTCAACATCCCTGCCAATGTGCTCAAGTACATCGCAGAAAATATTGATGAAAGTGTGCGTGACCTCGAAGGCATCATCAATTCGCTGATGGTCAACTCCCTCGTCAATAATTGCGACATCAATATGACCCTGGTGAAGAAACTCATGCCACAATTCGTTGAGAAGCACAGCAAGAGGGAACTCACTATCGAGGATGTGAAGCAAACCGTCTGCAACCACTTCCATTTGAAGGTCAGCCAGCTTGATTCACGTGAACGGACACAACGGATTGCCTATGCACGCCAAATGGCGATGTATCTGTCCAATCAGTTGACTGACTCTTCTCACATGCAGATTGGTCGTCTCATCGGCAATCGCAATCATGCCACCGTTGTTCATGCCTTGAAGCAGATAGAGGACATGATCAAAATACAAGACCATGTGCGTGAAGATGTGGAAGAGTTGACGATGATACTCAAAACATCATTTTGAAAAAAGATCCATACTAACCAATTCCTATAGATAACTTATGTTTTAATGGAAGGAAGGGGGCTCGTGGTGAGTCCCCTCCTTTTTTAATCGTTTGGTTTAGATATAGATGGTTAAAGAAATCCTTGATTCTTCAGCGCCTGCAACATGCCTTCCGACATAGCCTCATTGTCCTTGCGGGTGTACCGGCAATCCGTGAACACCTGTGCCAGATTTTCCTTCTTGTTTATCTTCACAAACTGTTGATTCTCCTCCAACTGTTCCTTGAAGTAATAAATGATGTCCAACTGGTTAGGTGTGTAGTCGTGGTAAGTTTCTTCGTGGATATATGCCAGATGTGGCAGACGATCGGGCTGTTCCGGATGCTCGTCAGGCACACCCACCGTGATGGTGGCAATGGGGAAAGTGAGTTTAGGCAATTTCAGCACATCGATGATGCCCTGAGGATTGTAAAGCGTTGTGCCCAGATAGCAAGTGCCATAACCCGCTTCTTCCGCTAACGTGCAGAATGCCTGTACATATAATAATGTGTCGCTGGCTGCATTGAGGAACGAAAGCAAGTTGTCATATCCAGCATCGGCATTACGTTGTTCACACCATTTCGTGAAGCGATTAAAGTCGGCGCAGAACGTAAGCACCACGGGTGCGCCCTTCACCATCGGCTGTCCGAAATGCAAGGGTGAAAGCTTTTCCTTCATATCTTCCGAACGGGTCACCACCACACTATACAACTGCATATTGCCCATCGTGGCAGCCCTCGATGCCTGAAAAAGCAGCGCATCAATCTTCTCCGCAGGGATGTCCTCCTGCTTATACTTGCGGATGGTGCGTCTATTGACAAATGATTCCATAAGAATGTACAATTTAACGATTTGAGATTTACAATTGTGCAAAGATAAGCATTTCCTGCCACATTTATTTTGTCATGTCGCAAAATCGCCGTATTTTTGCCTCTACTTAACAATTTTTGCAATAAAAAGACCTAACATGGCACCTGTACAATCTTTATCAGCCACCATTCTGAACATCTTGACAGAGTTTGGCGAGAAGAAGTTGAAAAAGGCCTTGAAGCCCTACGATCCAGCGCGTGGAGCAAACAAGGAACGTGAGGAATTGATGTCGCTGCTCGACAACGAAATCTACTCCTTCCGTCCAGAGTTCGAGATTACCGAGAAACGTCCAGTCAGTCTCGAATGCGATGTCGTCAAATTCCAGAACAAGAAGGAAAAATGGGTTGCCTTTGTCGGATTGCTCGATGGCTATCCATATGAAATCTTCACGGGTGTGCTCGATGACGAAGATGGCATTGCGCTGCCCAAGACCGTGACCAAGGGACACATCATCAAGCACATTGACGAGGATGGCTCCAAACGCTACGATTTCACCTTCGTTAATCGACGTGGCTACAAGACCACCGTTGAAGGTTTGTCTGAACGATTCAACAAGGAATATTGGAACTACGCTAAGCTCATCAGCGGTGTGCTCCGTTACAGGATGCCATTAACCAATGTCATCAAACTGGTTAGTTCTCTGCAGCTAGAAAACGAAAACATCAACACATGGGCAAATGGTGTGGCTCGTGCATTGAAGAAGTACACCACAGGTGAAGACGACTTTATTGATGACCTCAAAGAAGACCTTCGGAATGCAGAATAAAATCATCATCAAAGGACTGCGCCTTTATGCCTATCACGGCGTGATAGAACAGGAAAGGAAAGTGGGCGCCTACTTCACCATCGACTGCGAAGTGGAAGCAGACATGCAGGACGCTATTGATCATGATTTCGTCGATGGCACCATTTCCTATGCAGACATCTATAATACCATCAAGCGCGAAATGGTGACACCCTCCTTTCTCGTGGAACATGCTGCAGGACGCATTGCCAAAGCCATCCTTGCCGAGTACCCCAAGGCACACTCCGTACGTCTCCGTCTGATGAAAGAGAATCCTCCGATGGGTGCCGATTGTCAGGGGGCAGGTGTAGAAATAGTAGAGTTTAGAGATTCATCAACAAATTATAATTAACCAAAAACAATGAGCACAACTACTAACAAAATGACCAACTACCGTTGGGTCATCTGCGCGATGCTTTTCCTTGCCACCACGGTCAACTACATGGACCGTCAGGTACTTTCATTGACCTGGAAAGATTTCATCGCTCTCGATTTCCATTGGAACGACAACGACTATGGCAACATCACAGCCACGTTCTCCATCTTCTACGCTTTCATCAGCCTCTTCGCTGGTAAGTTCATTGACTGGATGGGTACGAAGAAGGGATACATTTGGGCGATTGTCATCTGGTCACTCGGCGCCTGCCTCCATGCTGCCTGCGGATGGGCAACCATGCAGCTCACAGGTATTGCCGACATCGAAGCACTCCGTGCTGTAGAGAAAGGGACAGACCTTGCCCTTGTCATTTCCACCACCAGCGTGTGGCTCTTCCTTGCCTGCCGTATCATCCTTGCTACAGGTGAATCAGGCAACTTCCCTGCTGCCATCAAAGTGACAGCCGAGTTCTTCCCCAAGAAAGACCGTGCATACGCCACTTCCATTTTCAATGCAGGTGCTTCTGTGGGTGCCCTGGCTGCTCCCCTCACTATCCCAATTCTCGCTGAGCACATGGGTTGGGAATGGGCTTTCATCATCATCGGTGCCATCGGCTTCGTATGGGCAGGCGCATGGTTGTTCATGTATTCTGCACCAGCAGAGAGCAAGTTCGTGAACAAGGCTGAGTTGGCTTATATTGAGTCTGACAAAGGTGAGGTTATCGAAGAACAAGCAACTGACAGCACGGACGAGAACGAAATTAAACTCTCTTTCCTTGACTGCTTCAAATATCGTCAGACATGGGCATTCATCGTCGGCAAACTCATGACCGATGGTGTGTGGTGGTTCTTCCTCTTCTGGGCACCAGCCTATTTCTCAGAACTCGGTTATCCATCCTCTTCGGGTATGGGACAAGCGCTTATCTTTGTGCTCTACCTCATCGTCACCCTACTTTCCATCTATGGTGGCTACCTACCCAAACTCTTCGTCGAGAAAATGGGCATGAACCCCTATACTGGTCGTATGCGTGCCATGCTTATCTTTGCTTTCCTTCCCATCTTCGCCATGTTTGCACAGCCACTCGCTGAGGTTTCCCCTTGGTGGCCTTGCATCATCATCGGTTTGGCAGGAGCTGGTCATCAGGCATGGAGTGCCAACCTCTACTCCACCATTGGCGATATGTTCCCAAAATCTGCCATTGCCACCATTACTGGCATCGGCACCATGTTTGGCGGACTCTGTTCCTTTGCCATCAACAAAGGTCCTGGTATGCTCTTCACCTATGCCGACGGTCTTGGCGATGCCTTCCAATTTTTCGGAGCCACAGGCAAACCTGCAGGCTACATGATCGTCTTCTGCTACTGTGCAGTCGCCTACCTCATTGGTTGGCTCATCATGAAGACCCTCGTGCCAAAGTACAAGCCCATCACCAAGTAAATTCACTCACTGATTGAGGCTTTGACATAGGTCTAAACGCCTCTAAATACAAACGAACGAGAAAAATTATTGTTTTTCGATAATTTTTTCTCGTTTTTATTTGGAAGTTACAAAAAGATGTTTTACCTTTGCACCGAAAATAATTATTGATTAACGATAAAAGTATCAAAACAAACAATAAATTACGAACAATTTAAAAGGTAAAGCAACATGAAAAAGAAGTTTAATTTGTATTGCGGGTTGCTGATAGCAGCTATCGTATTTGGAATCGGCCTGACGATGGTTCAAACTGGTTATCAGATGTACTCAGGTGGCAAAACTGGATGGGAACTGGCGAAGCATGACAAAGAAATGGGCGTGAAACGTGATCCGTTCTGGGCATTGAATATGGTGAGCGGGATGGTGCCCGTGGAGATGATGCGTAAGAATCCGTTGGAGATGACAGGGGACAGCATCGTGAACGAGAAGACGGGTGAGAAGATGCCGTTGCAGACCGTTGTGGGCATCGTGTGGACAAAGGATGCCGGAAACAGAATGTACATTTTGAGCGGTATCGGACAAATCGGCTGGGTGTTCATCATCATCTTCTGGGTGGCATTCATCAAGCTGATCATAGCTGTGAACAAGGGTCGCATCTTCGAGAAAAGCATGGAGACGCAACTGGCTTGGGGCGGCTGGGCTGTGTTCGGCATGTATGTGTTGGGATGGGTGACCGAGTTGACGAACCATATCCTGAATATGCAGACGTTTGAGTTTGCAGAATACGACCAGGTCATTACGCAGTTCCCCGACACAGCCCTGCTCTACTCTGCTTTCGGCATGTTGCTGATGGGACAAATATTCAAGATTGGTCGTCAGATGAAGGAGGAACAGGAGTTGACGATATAATGTTTAGAGTTGAGAGTTTAGAGATGAGAGTTCAGAGAACAATAAAAACTGGAATATTATGAAATGGAATAATTTGACAACGAAACAGCGTGTATTGTGGGTAACGCTCTGGATAACTACCGTGGGGGCAGTCTGCGTACTGGGTGTGATGATATACAAGCAACTGACAGGAGGAGAGGTCACCGTCCACAACTGGTGCATGTTCATCTTCGCTGCATGCTCCATTGCGAACGCATATGTTGCATTAACTCATCCTAAAAGAAAAACGCAATCATGATTATAGTGAACTTAGACGTGATGATGGCACGCAGGAAGATGTCATCAGGTGAATTGGCTGAACGCATCGGCATCACGCAAGCAAACCTGTCGGTGCTGAAAACGGGAAAGGCGAAGGCGGTGCGGTTCTCCACCTTGGAGGCGATCTGCAAGGTGCTGGAGTGCCAACCCGGAGATATTTTGGAGTTCAGAGAAGACGCTCCAGAACCCTAAACCCTGTCTTCGACAAGATTTCTTTGAGAAATACTTGTGTATGTCCAAATTATTTAGGAATTTTGTATACAAATTGTATTTGTAATGATGAAAACAACGATGATACTGCTATTGACCCTCTTGAGCACATTGACGCTATGTGCTCAAGAGCAGGAGATAGAAGTGCAATCTCATGTGGTGGATGCTCAGACGGGTGAAGCCCTCCCCTTTGTCAACGTCTATGTGACGAAAAACATGGGAACCCTTTCAAATATGGAAGGTGACTTCACCATCAAGGTCAATGCCGATGCCACCCTCAGACTCAGTTGTGTGGGGTATGAAACCATCGTTGTGCAAGCAGCCAAAGTCTCTTCCAACATCATGATGAATCCCCTGACAAAAACGCTCAACGAAGTGCGTGCGATGCCATGGGAAACGATTTTGATGAAAGCAGGGAAGAAACTAAATAAGGAATATGACAAGCGGAAAAAGAAAACAAGTAGATATTTCTATCGCATGACGATGTCATATAGAAAGAAGTCGTTGGTGGAAGCTTTTATGGAGGCTAACTCTGCCGTGAACCTGCGTGAGATTAAGTTCCTGAGAGGAAGGCACGGACGAATGACGCAAGAAGGGCTTTCCGATCCATTTATTGCTAACATGAATTTCCACCATCCACTTGAACTCGGTATGATAGTGAGGGACAACAAATTCTGGAACATATTGTCCACTCCCATGAATGTGGATAACAGCATCACGCGTCTCGCCAACCGTTACATCGTTCAAGCAGAGGAACTCCGCGACAGCAAAGGACATTCTATCTACAAGTTCCAGCTCAGCAACAAAAAGGACAGCCGCCAACAGAACAGCATTCTGACCGGCACACTCTATCTGGATGCAAAAACGCTGGATGTGTTGAAGTTTGAGGGACGGGTGGAAAACATGTTCGTTGACGTGTATAAGGATTTCTACAGAATGACGTCGCCCATCCTTTTCGACGTGAGTATCAACTATAGTCACGAGAAGGGATATACAGAGGTGGAAAACATTGCGTACAAAGTGACCAATGGCGACATGACCAGCACCGCCATCATGTATAATGTGGGCGATATGGACTTAGGAGTGAATAGTAAGCAGGGAAAGAAGACGGGAGAGAACATGCTTCTGGCAATTGATGATGTAGGATTTGACCGTATGTTGTGGGAACACTCCAATATTGTTCAACGCACACAGGAGGAAGAGATGTTGGCAGGATTGCCCGACCAAACCATGCTGGTGAACGAATCGATAGAGGAGGAACCAGCCACTCCGACAGCAAAGTTACTGGATCATCTGAAGAAGTTTGGTCGAGCCTTGCCACAGGAGAAAGTGTATGTACACATGGACAACACCTGCTACTTCATTGGCGACACCATCTGGTTCTCTGCCTACACGACGCAAACAAACGACAGCAAGCCGTCACAGATAAGTGGTGTGCTCTATGTGGAACTCTACAACCACGAAGGGTATCTCGTGGAAAGGAAGTTGCTGGAGATGTATAACGGACGAGGTTTTGGAAACTTCATCATCGACAAGGAAGCCTATCCTGGATACTATGAACTGAGGGCATACACAAGGTGGCAGCTCAACTGGGGTATGTTTGAGCGCGACCATGCCCCGATTGCTTCTGATTGGTTCTACTCGAAAGAGCTGGAGCATAACTATTTCCGCGACTACGACAAGCTCTACAGCAGGGTGTTCCCTGTCTATGACATGCCTGTCCATGAGGGCGACTATGCAACCAAGATGACTCGGAAGGTGATGAGACGGACGTTCAAGCAAGACCCCCATGAGCGGCAACGCATCCTGACGCTCTATCCCGAGGGTGGAGAACTGGTGGATGGATTGCCATGTCGCATGGCTTTTGAAGCCACCTGGGATGACGGGCAGGAGTTGGAAGGTTCATTGATGAATGCCAAGGCGGAGAATCGTGGACGGGGAATCATCGAAATCACACCCAAGGCACAGGAGAAGCGCGAACTGGTATTCACTACCACAGACGGCAACCAGGTGAAGGCATCTCTGCCCGAGGTGGCAAAGAGCGGTGTAGCATTGAGAGTGGATGTGGAGAAAGACACAGTGGATATCCTCGTGAGAAGGACGAACGATTTGCTGGCAGACAGCATGGGATTGAGCATCATGCACGAGGGCGTGCTGGAGACCTACAGGAACATTGACAGCAGAGAAGCACACTTCAGGGTGGCAAAGCAAGAGTTGAAGGTGGGTGTGAATCAGGCAACGGTGTTTGACGAGATGGGACACGTGTGGGCTGACAGGCTTTTCTTTGTCAAAGACAGCACCACCACGAGACAGAATGTGACCATTGGAGCCGTGAAAGATGCGTATGAACCCTACGAAGCCATCACGTTGACCGTGCAAGCAACCGGACAAGAGGGTGGCAACATGTCACTCGCAGTACGTGACGCCTCTCATCGCGATGTGCTCTACGACAATGCCTCCTTACAGACAGAGATGCTGCTGACCTCGGAAATCAAGGGATTTGTCCCCAATCCCGAATTCTATTTCGAGAAGAATGACCACGTTCACAACCGTGCCCTCGACTTGCTGATGCTGACCCAAGGGTGGCGACGTTTCAAATGGGACGACATGGCAGTGAAGGACGCTTGGCAACTGACACAGGTGGCAGAGCGCACCCCCATCATCACGGGAAAGGTCTATAAGACATCCAACGACTTGTATTGGTGGATGGCAAGTTCTGATGCTGCAGGCTTCACCGACGAAGAAAAGGAAGCCTGGAACGAATGGAACGAAGCCACAAGACAAGACAAGCATTACAACAGGGGGTATCAAGACAATCACTGGCAACGCAACGTCAATGAATTGCTCACATCCCCGCGGACAAAGACCTCGGAACTGACAGACATTGAATACTATCCTGGCAAGAGCGACGACCTCTTCAAGAACAAGGCGATGCGGGTACACACGGAATGGGTGGCACCAGGAGGGGAGAAATCTGCTGCCATCGACCTGGACACGAAGGATGGCTATTTCAAGGTGCAGCTGCCTCGATTCTATGGCACAAGCGTCCTCTTCCTCTCTGCTGCTGATACGCTGAAATGGAAGGGCAAGCCGTATAACTGGATACAGCTGATGGATGACAAAAATCTCACCGAACCTCGGAAGTTCAGGAAGTACAAGGCATCACCTCCCAACTATCACGTCAGGGTGAACTTCCCCTACCCTCGTTTTGTGAAGCCCTACAGCTACTACCAGACGCATCTGAACTATTCTTACGACCCGCTCCTGTCTCCGATGGTGCTCAACGACGGTTCGCTGCAGATAGACGAGGTGACTGTATGGAGCAAGCACAACAGACTGAATGCGATGGAAGATTCCATTCCTGCCCTCATCGTGGATGCCTATGATGCCTTCAACGAGACGTTGGATGCAGGATTAAGCTTGAGTCGCACGGGCATTGCCCATAACTATGTGGGCGACTACGGATTGGAAAAGCCCTTTGAGGTGGATGAAGGTGGAGGAAAAGACTACAAGATTGTGGAACGTTTCGGGTACGACCTCAACCGACGTTCCATCAACGACATATCCACCGACCCTGACTCCGCCTACCTCAGGCGCAACCTCCGTTCGTTCGCCAGATACAAAAAGATGTTTGACTGGGAAACCATGAGAACCTATCTGGTGCCCAATCTTAACATGACCGAGGAGCAGATGGCTCCGTACGATGACTACACCCACCTCGACAAGTATGTGCTCTACACCGACTACGAGCCACGCTTGGCAGGTCACGAGCGCTACAGGAAGGGGAACATGCCCGAAACGCAAATTGCCGTCTATCCCTTCCCCGATGATTCGCGTCGTGCATTCTATCGCGACCGTCGTTATAAGATGGAGGGCTTCTCCTATGCCAATGAGTTCTACCATCCTAATTATTCCAAGCGGCGTATGGACGAACATCCGAAAGACTACAGGCGCACCCTCTACTGGAATCCTTTCTTGAGGCTCGATGACAAAGGCAAGGCGACGATTCATTTCTACAATAATAGCTCCCGTCACCCCATCTCCATCGACGCTCAGGGATTTGGCAAGGACGGAACCCCACTCAGCGGAAATCAATAATATAAAACTAAAACCATAAAGAAATATGAAAAAATTACTTTATCCCATCTTGGCCGTCATTGTGTTTCTGGGCATGCAGACTGTCGGAGGCATCATCATGGTCGGCATGGTATTCATCAAGAATCCAGATGTGTTCAAACACTTGGCCAAGACCCGTGATCCCAATATCCTGTTGAATTACATCATGACCGGTGATTCGCTGGCATGGACGCTGATCCTGACCGACATCGCATCCGTGATCATCCTCGCGGCGATGCATATGATCAAGTGGAAGACCGTATTTGATGTGAAAAGCATTAACTGGAAACTCGGTTTGCTGGCCATCGTCGGAGCCTTGCTGGGCATCGTCTATACAGATATCCTCTCTGAGTTTATGAAACTGCCCGACGAGATGGGCGACATCTTTAGCGGTTTGGCCACTTCTGTGGTGGGAGCCTTGTCGATTGGCGTGATTGGTCCGATTGTCGAGGAGTTCATCTTCCGTGAAGCTCTCCTCGGATTTATGCTGCGGAACGACTGGAACAAGTGGGTGGCGATCACGACAAGCGCATTGGTGTTTGGCATCATCCACGGCAACCTCGCTCAGATTCCGTTTGCCGTGGTGGTCGGATTCATTTTCGGTCTCATATACTATAAGACAGGAAATATCGTTATTACAAGTATCCTGCACATCATCAACAACAGTTTTGCTGTGTGGTTGATGTACTCTATGGGCGAGAAAGCCAAGGATGCGAGTCTGACGGAATGGTTGGGAGGATCTGCAATTTCCATCGGAATTGGCATTGTTGTAGGCATTCTCAGCTTCGTTCTCCTCAAACAATTCTGGAAAAAAAGCCAGGCTCCTTACTGGTGCGAACAGCCGAAGCTCATCGGTCAGACAGAAGAGGTCGTTGAATCAAAACAACCAATCATTGAAACTAACTTAAATACACAAGATAATGAAACAGTTCTTTAAGTATGTATGCGCCACCGTCGTGGGCATCATTCTGGTGGTGGTTATCATCACCATCCTGTCCATCATAAGTCTGGTGGGCATGGCATCTATGGGCAGTGTTACTGCCAACGTGAAGGACAACAGCGTGCTGGTCATCCAGCTGGAAGGCACCATCAACGAACGCAGCGAGGAGAATCCCTTCGGCAATCTCCTGGGCAATGCCGCGCTCACCGATCAGGGTCTTGACGACATCCTCCAGGCCATCGAGCGTGCCAAGACCGAACCGAAGGTGAAAGGCATCTACATCGAATCGGGCACCTTTGCTGGCGCCATGCCTGCAAGTCTGCAAGCCATCCGTAGGGCATTGCTCGACTTCAAGAAGGAGGGCAAGTTCATCGTGGCATACGGCGACGTTTACACGCAGGGGGCTTACTATCTTTGCTCTGCTGCCGACTCCGTCATTGTCAATCCGCAGGGTCTCATCGAGTGGACCGGTCTGAGCAGCAGCGTCACTTACTACAAGGACCTTCTCGACAAGGTCGGCGTGGATATGCAGGTGGTGAAGGTCGGCACCTACAAGAGTGCTGTCGAGCCCTTCCTCCTCTCCGAGATGAGCGATGCCAACCGCGAGCAGATTGAGACTTACGACAACGAGATTTGGAGCGAAATGACCAAGGCGGTCAGCAAGAGCCGTGGCATCAGCGAGGCGAAACTCAACGAACTGGCCGACTCCATGATGCTCCTCCGCGAGGCGACCCTCTACAAGAAGGAGAAACTCGTCGACAGGCTTGCCTACAGCGACGCCGTGCAGCAGACCATCGCCAACATGATGAAGGTTGATTCCCCTGACGACTACAACACCATCACCGTCAAAGATCTCGCCGGCATCGCCAACAACGAGCCCAAGGGATTCAGCGGCGACGTCGTAGCAGTATATTATGCTGTGGGCGACATCGTAGACGAATCCACCTCGGAATGGAACTATGAACCGGAAATCGTGGGCAAGAAAGTCATCAAGGACCTGCAGAAACTGGCAGACGACGATGATGTCAAGGCTGTTGTGCTGCGCGTCAACTCAGGTGGCGGTTCCGCCTATGCCAGCGAACAGATCTGGCATCAGGTCATGAACATCAAGGCCCAGAAGCCCATCGTTGTCAGCATGGGTGATATGGCAGCATCGGGCGGCTACTACATCAGCTGTGCAGCCGACTACATCTATGCCGAGCCCACCACCATCACCGGCTCCATCGGCATCTTCGGCATGTTCCCCAATGCCAGCGAACTCCTCAACGACAAGCTTGGCGTTCACTTCAGCACCGTCAAGACCAACCAGTTCGCCGACTTCGGCGACATCTCCCGACCTTTCACCGAGCAAGAACGTGCCATTGCCCAGCGTTACATCAACAACGGTTACGAGCTCTTCACTCGTCGTTGTGCCGATGGTCGCAAGATGAAGCAGGACGACATCAAGAAGATAGGCGAAGGCCGCGTCTGGACAGGCATCCACGCCAAGCAAATCGGTCTGGTCGATGAACTCGGAGGACTCGATGCCGCCATTGCCAAAGCCAAGAAACTCGCCAAACTCGACGAAGCATCCGTCATGAACTATCCTGCCAAGACCACCGTCCTCGAGCAACTCATGGAAGAGATGCAGGGCACCAGCTACGCCGACAAGCAAATCCAGCAAGCCCTCGGCGACTACTACCCCATCTGGTCAAGCATGAAGAACGTCCGCCAAAAGACCGGCATCCAAACCGCCCTCCCCTACTACCTCAGGTTCAATCTCTAAACATAAGAGTTGATTTTAACCTATCATGATGAAGAATTTGCGGCCTTTCTAGAGAAAATCTTTTTCTCTTAAGGGCCGCAAACGTTTCCTATATCTATTACTTTTGGGAAACCGTTCCCATCTTTCTTGATTTCTTGGA
>JAGAAZ010000111.1 GCA_017614895.1 Bacteroidaceae bacterium
GCTGTGGCAGAGAAATTCCTTGAGGCTCGCTTAGGTAAGACTCCCATGCAGCATAAAATTTACGCATACATCTCCGATGGTGGTGTGGAAGAGGAAATCTCACAAGCAACAGGTCGTCTGGCCGGTATTCTTGGCCTGAATAACCTGATTATGTTCTACGATTCGAATGACATCCAGCTTTCCACTGAATGCAATGTGGTGATGCAAGAAGACACCGAGGCCAAATACAAGGCATGGGGTTGGAACGTCATCAACATCGACGGCAACGACGCCGATGCCATTCGCGAGGCATTGAAAGCTGCCCAGAAGGAAGAGAAGCGCCCCACTCTCATCATTGGCAAGACCATCATGGGTAAGGGTGCCTTGAAAGCCGACGGCAGCAGTTATGAGCACAATATTGCCACCCATGGTGCTCCCCTCGGCGGTGATGCCTACATCAACACCATCAAGAATCTCGGTGGCAACCCCGATGATCCATTTGTTATCTTCCCTGAAGTGCAGAAACTGTATGCCGACCGCCGCGAGGAGTTGAAGCAGATTGTAGCTGCCCGTCATCAGGAAGAAGCCGAGTGGGCTGCTGGTCATCCCGATCATGCTGTGATGCTCAAGGAGTGGTTCTCTGGCAAGGCTCCTAAGGTAGATTGGTCAGTGCTTGTACAGAAAGAGGGTGCTGCCACCCGTGCAGCCTCCGCCGCATGCCTTGGTGTACTTGCAGAGCAGGTGCCCAACATGATTTGTGCTTCTGCCGACCTATCCAACTCCGACAAGACCGATGGTTTCCTGAAGAAGACCCATTCATTGGCTGCCGACGACTTCTCTGGTGCTTTCTTCCAGGCAGGCGTCTCAGAGCTGACCATGGCTTGTATGTGTATCGGTATGTACCTGCATGGTGGTGTTATCCCTGCTTGCGGTACCTTCTTTGTCTTCTCCGACTATATGAAACCCGCTGTTCGTATGGCAGCCCTGATGGAAGTGCCTATTAAGTTTATCTGGACACATGATGCCTTCCGTGTAGGCGAGGATGGTCCTACGCACGAGCCTGTGGAGCAAGAGGCACAAATTCGTCTGATGGAGAAGTTGAAGAATCACAGTGGCCGCGACAGCGTGCGCGTCTTCCGTCCCGCCGATGCCGACGAAACCACCGTCTGCTGGGCAATGGCTATGGAGAATATGGACACCCCAACCGCCCTTGTTCTCTCACGTCAAAACATCGCCAAACTGCCCGCTGGCAACGACTACGAGCAAGCCCGCAAGGGAGCCTATATCGTGGCTGGCAGTGATGCCGACTATGATGTGATTCTGCTGGCAAGTGGCAGTGAGGTTTCTACCCTTGTGGCAGGTGCCGAACTGCTTCGCGCCGACGGCATCAAAGTGCGCATCGTGAGTGCTCCTTCTGAGGGTCTCTTCCGCAACCAGAGCAAGGAATACCAAGAGAGCGTGCTGCCAAAGGGCGCCAAGGTCTTTGGTATGACCGCAGGTTTGCCTGTTACCCTTGAGGGTCTGGCAGGTGCCAACGGCCGTGTCTTCGGTATGCCAAGCTTTGGCTTCTCTGCACCCTACAAAGTGCTGGACGAGAAGTTAGGCTTCAATGGCCAAAATGTGTACAATCAGGTAAAAGCCTTCCTTGCAGAGTAATATGATTGACGTTAAGACCATAGGCATAGCCAGCGACCATGCTGGCTATGCTCTTAAACAATTTGTCAAGCAATACCTCGACGAGAATGGTTATGCCTACCATGACTATGGCACTTATAGCGAACAGTCATGCGACTATTCCGACTTTGGTCACGCTCTGGCCCGTGGAATAGAGAATGGCGAGGTGTATCCTGGAATTGCCATCTGTGGCAGTGGCGAGGGTATCAGCATGACACTGAACAAGCATAAGGACATCCGTGCCGGACTCTGCTGGATACCAGAAATAGCTCATCTCATTCGTCAGCACAACAATGCCAACGTGCTTGTGATGCCTGGGCGGTTCATTGATGAAGCCATGGCAGAGCGGATTATGGATGAGTTTTTTGCCACCGATTTCGAGGGTGGACGCCATCAAGCCCGTATCGATAAGATACCCTTGCAGGCCGAAGACATGGTATAGAATATCAACACGGAAACACAGAGACACAGAGAAGTTCAGGACCTCTGTGCCTCTGTGTTGAATTTATAATCCATTCTCTTTAACTACCAATAGTAGAGCGAATGCGAAACTTGAATTAAAATGCAAAAATGAAACTCCTTTCCATGCGATGCCTCGCCGCCTTTATTGGCATATTTTTCCTCACTATTGGCGGTATCATCTATATGCTCTACAGGACTCAGTCGTTGTTGGTCTTTCATTTAGCCGACAATTTGGGGCTTACAACATGGATAACCCATCTGCGTCACGACGCTCCAATCCTAAATGTATCGGGATGGGTAGTTTACAGTTTGCCAGGAGGGTTGTGGGCTGCAGCCTATATCCTGATTATCGAAGCTATTACGCATCCATGGCCACAAAAGAAACGTATGCTGTGGGCAAGTTCCATCCCTATGTGCGGCATCATTTCTGAATTACTGCAAGTGATTGATTTTCTACCAGGCACTTTCGACATCATCGATGTCATCTGCTATTCCGTGCCACTCATGTTATATATACAGTTGACGAGTTGTTTGAAACAAAAGGATCGCTGCACTCAAATCATATCCTCTCATCCCTCATCTAATATTGAGTAAACTTTTAACTAAAAAAGGCCTCTGAACTCCCCCAAAAGACATAAATAATCATGAAGATAAAAAACAACAAAGAAATAACAACCCTCGCTATCTGTGTGACAGTGGTTTTTGTCATTCTCGGTCTTCTAACCATTGTAGCAGTTCTCACCGATGACGAAGACGAAAAGGATGACAAAGAAACGGTAACGCAGACAGACAAGGATTACAAGTCGGACACAGAGAAAAAAGACAGCGTAGTAATCAACAAGCCTTTGGAGGGCGACCCCTATAAGGAGTTGGACGAACTCATCGGACTTGAGGATGTGAAGGAAGAGGTGAGAAGTCTTGCCAATTTCGTCAAGGTGCAGAAGATGAGGCAGGAAAAGGGTCTGAAGACTCCAAAGATGTCGTACCACTTGGTATTCACAGGCAGTCCGGGCACAGGAAAGACCACCGTGGCACGCATTGTAGCACGGATTTACAAAGACCTTGGCATCCTAAAACAAGGACATACTGTGGAAACTGACCGCTCTGGACTGGTGGCAGAATATGTAGGACAAACAGCAATCAAGACCAATGCCCTTGTTGACTCTGCCCTCAATGGTGTGCTCTTCATCGATGAGGCCTACGCTTTGGTTCCTGATGCAAATAATAGCGGCGACTATGGCCAGGAAGCCATCTCCACCTTGCTCAAGCGCATGGAGGACGAC
>JAGAAZ010000112.1 GCA_017614895.1 Bacteroidaceae bacterium
ATCTGCATACTTTAAATAAATCGCTATTTATAGAGATATTAAGTCGGGAAATTATTCTACTTTCAGCAAACACAAATTATTATTACGGCCTTCTACAACAATGCTGAACGTGTTGCCCCATCCTGGATCCCATTCCGAGATTGTGAGACTCTTAGATCCTGTTTGGCCTGTCAAACTAACATTTTGCGAGCTATTATTGGTCAACACTAAATCAGGCACATTACCACTACCATCATGATTCTCCGCCCATGTAAGTTTGAGCGTTGTCGCATTTGACTTGATAGTGTTATTATTATATGCGAGGTTGAATGTTCCGTCTCCATTGCTCGTTACAGCAATAACATATTGATTCGTCCTCGTCTCGCTCAAATAACCACTACTGCTATTGCCGCCTTTCGTTACCGTAATCGTAAGTGTTGTTGTCGCGGCAAAATATTTATCATTCTCGGGCTGAGTAATTGTGAAGGTATAAGTACCTGCATATTCTGTCTTACTCATGGCACCATTTTCTTTATCAAAGAAGTTGTCATAATCTGCTTCGCTTGCATAAGCTGACGGGAAGTCAGGATCATTTGCAACAAAGTGGTAAGTAGTGCCATAGTTGAGAGGAGCGTTGCTTGAAGTTGAGATATAATCATTCAGATTGAAAGAAGCTCCTACAGATTCGCTTCCATTGTTTGAACTAAGATTTGCAGGTTTCTTTGTCACCGTGAATGTGAACGAAGTACTTGCCTCCAAATATTGGTCATCAGCCGCACGAGTAACTGTGATAGTTCGTACAACTGCATTATAAGGAGTCCAGCTACTAGGATTTTCAATGGTTCCAGAACCAGACCCTCCATCATAGGTAAAGGTGTAAGTACCGCCATTAGGAGCATTGACCAAGTTATCAAAGAGATTGACAGTTGTACCCCATTGAATAGTGATTTCACCCTTGTTTCCGAGATTCAATTGCTGTGGTACATTGCTGTTCGTACCCTGTGTTGACAATTTCATTTCCTCAACGGTCAAATCGTTAGTTCTTGTCTTGTACCAATCTTTGTTGGTTTGGTAGTTGCTCACCCAACCTCCAAATCGGTTATATGCACCACCATTGTCACCAGAGTAGTTACTATTTTCATATATGGATGAACAAATGGTGCAGAGTTCTTGCGGCCATGCCCAAACGTAAGTGCTAAGTTTGCCATTATCCACCTTGTCGTATTTGTATGGGAGGCAAAGAATGTATGGTGCCGAGCCCTTTCCTGGAGCTGCAATCACAGAATAGTTACTGCCAAAGCTCGCTGTAGATGTCACGTTATAAGGAGCGCCTGTACCTAAAGGAAGTGTATAAATTCGGAAGCCGCCCATGTTCACGCCAGCGTTATACTCTGTTCCTTCACTTCTCCAAGTATCAGTGCTATACCATGCCATCGTCCAGTTCTCGCCGACATTGATAGAAACGGTGTTACCAATCTTTTCATATCTGCTGTAGGCATTGATAGGTGAATAAGCTCCACTTTCTTGAGGAGACACATTAAACAACTGGTGAATCTCACCAAGAATCTGATCATTAGAATATGTATTGGTCGGATCACGGAACACGATGTAGGAGGCAAGTGTACCACCTGCTGCCATCGCTGTCACTTTGGCTGTCCTCTGACCACTGACATGTTCCACACTGAAGATAACGTCGTTGTAGTCAGTGTCAAATGAGCCACCCAAGTCCTCGCACACGAGTAACCAAGTGCCCACAGTAGGATCCTCGTTGATAATAGTTGGTGTGCAACCGTCAAAAGCAAGCACGATGTCGTTCAAGTCGAAGTCACCACCACCCCACACAGCTTCGTTGTTTGGCCAGTCCTCAAATCCAAGGAATTGCTGATCACCAACAAAGAAGGAAGAAGCATAACTGGGCTTGGTGTTAGGATCATCCCAATTAACAGTATGAACACCATCATCAATGATACCACGTCCATGCTTCGTGACATCCGTGTTCTTACTACTCTCCGAATAGAAAGTACAATCACCTACGACACCATCTGTCTTCTTCAGATACATACCAAACTTAGTTCCCTTAGGGATGCTGACCACGATACCTTGTCCACGACCTCGACCATTTTCGATAATATCGTTACAGTCCTGTCCATTAAATTGTGTCCAATTGTCAGAGGGCTTGACTAACGACACTTTCTTAAATTGGATATCACCGCGACAACCCTCCATTCCCTGAATAGTGACACCTGACGGATTCGCTGCATTGCCACCAGCAAGACGGATTTCACAATTGTTCAAAGGGAAACCGTTGAATTCATTGCTTCTTAAATCTATTACGTAATCCGTATCACTGCTTGTGACCACAAAGGTTTTTGCTCCATCGTTGTTGAGACTACCATCAGCATTTCGAGGATAGATAATGACACGATAATTGGGCGTACCATTCTTTAGCTCTGCATTAACAACCAGTTTCGTGTAAGAGCTAATGTCATTGGGCAATCCTAAATTGTACAACTGTATTCCATAGGTTGGAATATATATCAAGGCTGCATAATCTTGGAAATATTGAGCCATCAGGCCACCATCTGAATAGGTTCTTTTTGAAATATTTCCTATGTACTGACTCTCACTAACAAGTCTGGCCTGTTTCAGATTTGCCTCTTGGGTTACTATACCTGAGGCTTCAATACCTTCTCCCTTGTTCTTATAGATGTCCACTTCATGATACTGGCCACTAGCATCCGTATAATAAACACCAATAGTGTTATCTGAGCTTGTGTCCCAGAAATAAGGATATATAACGAACTCACCATTAGAAACATAAGAAAAGTCATGGGTCACTCTCCAAAGATTAGAATGATCCTGACGACTTCCTATTTCAGGAATCACCTCCTGCATAGCATCAATATCTTTCTTTGAGAAATATTTGTATTGATTATAGTCCGTACCATCGATATTAACAATACCATTTATTTTCGTCACCTTGACACCATCATTATTAGCATCATTGGGATCCCAATAGATCGTACGTGTTTCACCGAAGGTCACCACACCACCTGGTTCGGTCTTCTCTGCAGTCACGCCATCAGTTACTATAATACTGGTGGTTCCTTCAAGCATATCGAAACCTAACATCCTGGTGCCTTTCACGCCCTCATAATCGCCAACAATGACATACTCATTACCACGGAGGGCATAGATTTTCACTTCTGATTCCTTCATGGTGTTGACAGTTACAGTTGCACGTTCTGCAAGGTTCCAGTCCTGCTCTGGGTCAATGTCACCAAAAGCCCTGCGGAACTCTTCTGTGAACTTGATTGCGCTCTCATCGTAGCCGTTGTCATAATCACTACAGCTTGCCACAACCAGCGACATCAGCGCTGCAGGCACGAAGAATGAAAGTAAGCTCTTAATTTTCATCGTATTCTTCATATTTTGTTTGTTATTATTATTCTTGTTGGATTGTTATGGTTGTTATTGTTTTATCTACATATATCAACTAACTTATCTTACACGCGCGTCATACGTGCATAATAATTGTGCAAATATAGAGCTTTTCTTCAATCCGTGCAAAAAAAACTTAAAAAAAATGTCTATTTACCTAATTTTTCTCATTTCGGAAAGAAAAAAGGTACTTCTTGCCCGTTTGAAGGTCAACAAAAAAGGGATAGGAGGATGATGGGAATAAGGGCAAGAATGAGTTTGATGAAGGCCAGAAAGAAGGAGGGGATATAAAGTTTGTGGAAGCGTTCTCTTCAATATGCTGAAAGCGTTTCCAACCACCAAGGCGTTTGTATTGGGTAGCGGTGCCTGCTGGAACGATAAGGGTGGCTGTGGCGTAGGTGTCATCATCGAAAGCGAGTTCCTCAATAGTACGAGGAGAAGGATTGTGGGTGACAATAGTGGTGAGCGCAGAGCAATCACGGAATGCAAGGATGTCCACAGACTGCACCGAGGCAGGGAGTTCGATGTGTTGCAGGTAGGTGTTGCTACGGAAAAAGGAGGCAGGAATAGCCGTAATGCCATCAGGGACACAGTAAGTGGAGGTGGACTTAGATATGGGATAAGAGACAAGTTCATTCTTTCCCATAAGTACCTCATCTTGTGAAAGATACCAAAGATTGGCAGCATCCACATCAATACTAACAAGTTGTGTACAACCAAGCACCATACGGTTGCCAATGACAGCAACAGAAGCAGGGATGTGAAGAGCTGTAAGAGTGGTGCAATCCTCGAAGGCTGCATAGTCAATCGCTGTGACACGGTAAGTATTGCCTTCCCATTCCACTGAGGCAGGAATATTGAGCTTGCCAACAGGAGGATTCTCCTTGTTCATGCGGACAGAAACTTCACCCTTATCTGTTACTGTATAGGTAAGAGTCCCAAGCGTAAACTCCTTACCAAAATCTTCGTCACAAGCAGGCTGGATGCCAATAATGGCCGTCTGTCCTTCTGGATAAAGATCGAGTTCATCTACAATATAATAGCCATCAGATAGGTACTGCCAAGCCATATTGAAGTGGAACTTTCCGTCAGCATAACCGTCACAAACAAATTGATGGGCAAACCCGCTGGGCATGCCTCCATAGAAGACTGGGCGACCCTGTGACAACTCATGATAGATCAGGTTCTCCCATGCCGTTCTACCATACATGTTGCGAAACACCTCACGAACAGAAGGGGCATAACCGAATACTTCACGAAGGGCCACAGCGGCATCACCCTCCCATGCAGCGGAAGTAGTCAAACCATACTCCATACTGACCGCTTCGCCACAACTTGCCATCAGTTGAGCGACAGCAATACGCTCTCCCTCTGTTGCCTCACAGTCGTAAAGGTTGAGCATCTTATCCCACTGAAAATCAGCTTTCGGCCATTCGTGATATTTCATCACCTGCGCCATCGCTGTGGCGACACAGCCCGTCTGGCAATGCTGTCCTGCAATGGTGGGGCACAACAAATTGTAGGGACTCCCCTGCCCCCATTGTGTGTGGATCAGAGGTACAATATCTGTACGTTGAGCATGAATGGCAAGTCCTGTCAGTAACCCCAACAATAGAAGTATGTGCTTCATAACAAAAAGGTAAAAAAGCGGGTAGCTCATCACTACCCGCTCTAAGTGTCGGAATCATCTATTTATCTCAGATACACCTTCTTACCGTCAGCCGTGATAGCAACACCCTTGTAGTTTTCATCAACAGGTTGACCAAGGAGATTAAAGAGCTGACCATCTTCAGCTACTGCAGGTGCAGCCTCTGGAGCGTTGATGTCATCTGGCGTAATCATGTGCTTGTAGATACCCACAACTTTCGCCTCCAGAGGAGCTGTGAAGCCACCGAAGAAGGTCATCATACAAATTTGTGGAAGGACACCGTCAGTAACACCGCACTTGGGGTCATCGGCAAATACATACTTGTATTCTTTTGCACCCTCAGGCACTTCTGTCAGATCTTGGTTAGACCAGAAGGCAAGTCTCCAACCAGCAGCTACGGGCTCAGCAAACTTCACGATCACATAGTCGCAATCCTTCACATCGACGTCCATCATCTTGATGGCAATCTGAAGATCCTCTGTGACAGTATAGGTGTTGTACTTGTCGCCTTCCTCCAACGTAGCACGCTTAAAGTCATCATATTCAGTGCCCTGGCTCTGTGGAATCTCAACGAGGCCCTCTTCCAGCTCTTCCTCTTCGTTCATATTCTTTGACACAACATATACTTCATTTTCGTCAGCAAAGACAACCACAGCATATTCGTCGCCCCATGCAGCCGCATCAGAAATGACACTCACGTCTGTATCATCATCATCGTCGGCCTCCATCTTGCCTTTAGCAGAATCGATGGTAAAGCTACCAATAGTCGTACCAAGGTGAACCTCTTCACCTGTTACAACCAGAGCAGTCGCCTTTGAATCCTTCGAACATACATTTGCCCAGTTCACTGTACCGTCCTTCTTCACAGATGCAGCAAAGACTGAATTCCAGTATTCATACTTAATCTCGCCGTCTTCCTCCAGCACCTTGCCTGAGGTCTTGGTCTTATCGAAGGGAAGTTCCCCGTAGAAGTGACCACCGATAATGAGGTTTTCACCCTCAACTGCCAACTGTGACTTGTACTGACCGCCACTCTTATCACCCTTGCTGCTCTCAAATGTCTTCACACTCAGGTCGCTGCCAATAGTAGCCAGCACATACTGCTGCTTGCCATAGTCGGCACTCAGATCCTTAGTCTTGCCATTTGCAGTCACAGTCAGATTGCCGTCGTTAAAGAAACCTGCATAAAGGGTACCGCCATCAACCGTAAAACCGAAACCTTTGGCCATATAGTTGCCCTCTGCTATCACACCTGTCATCTGAACGTTCATGACGCTGGCTGCGCCCTTCAAATCACTCTTGTTGAGAGAGAAGACACCTGTACTTGTATTGTCAGAATACATCATGCCCCACTGGTCGGCATAGCTGCCTTTCCAACCCAATTCTGCCACATCACCAACATAGGAAGCACCCACATACACCTTGTCGCCATCCAGACAAATGTCAAACGGAGTAATGTCAATAGGATCAAATGCCATATAGAGAGGTGATTCAAATCCTTCGCCCCAAGGGTCACCCACTTGACTTGCTACCCACTCGTTCACAGCAGAGGAGAGAGTCTTTACTGAGGAAAACTTTCCGTCAGAACTCACTTTCAAAACAAAGGCAGAGTAAGTAGAGCCGTCATTGCTGATGTTCTGCTTGGCGCCATCAGCACCCGTCAGCACAACTTCATCCATGAATGTGCCAGCCGCATAAAGTGTGCCATCGACATCGGCTGTCAAAGCTGTCACAGTAGCTGCACCATCAAGAGTGACAGCCCACTGTTCCTTACCATCTTTTTCATACTTCACGATAACACTAGACCCATCGATTTCTGGACTTGGTACAGATTTGCCAGCAAAGGTGAATTCTACGCCACGCCGGGTTGCAACATACACAGAACCTTCACCAGCCTGTGCTACAACAGGAGCAGGTTTTGCACTCTCTGCTACTGGCGTGAAGGATTTAATCCATCCTCCGTCAACTTCTTCATCTGCTGCGAAAGCGTTAAATGTAGCTACGAAAGCTACCATCATAAGTAAAATTTTCTTCATAATTTGTTTGTTTTTGAAGGTTAATATTAAGGTTGATTAAAACTATATTCTATTTATTTTCCCACCGCTCAATCTCGGGGTTTGCCTCCACTGCCTCAGTAGGGAAACGCATGGTGTACTTCTCTGGCGTGAGGGTAAAGGTTTCATCGCCATAAGTTCGAATGAGAGCAGGACGTGTCGTGCGACGGAGGTCATACCATCGGTGTCCCTCAAAGGCCAATTCACGAGCACGTTCGTCAAGAATTTCCTGGATGAGCAGATCAGCAGTCATTGGAGTAATAAGATCCAATTCTTCTTGCAAAGCTGTGGCATTGAGGCGTTTCTGAAGGAGTGGCTTCATGAAGTCGATCGCTTCGGTCGTATTGCCCAAGCGTGCAGCACACTCGGCTGCTGTCAAGTATGCCTCTGCACTACGGAAAGAACAGGAGAACTCATCATCACCACCCTTTTGCAGACTGTAGGTAGAGGAAGTGACACGCTTATAGAACTTCGTGCGACGCTGGTCACCTGTACGATATAGATTCAAAAAGTTGGGGTCAGGCATATCAATGGCTGTGAAAAGGTTACTGGAGAACTTCTCCAATGCCACAATGCTTTCAACGGACTTGTAGCTGTTGGGCAACGTGGTAGAGCTGTTCATATCCACCAACTCACCATGTGCATCAATAACTGCTTTAGCAGCCGTGAGTGCTTTTTGCCACTCTCCCATATATAAATATGTACGTGCGCGGAATGCCTGAGCTGAAATCTTGTTGAAACGATAATTTGTGCCTTCTTCCCATGTCTCGACATTAAGATACTTCTCTGCCTCATCAATGTCCGCAAGTACCTGCTGATAAATAGCTTCGACACTACTGCTACCAGGAATGGCATTGACATCAGCCACCAACTGCATCGGCACACCACGTGTGGTGGTTGGTTGACAATGAGTGTAGGGTTCAGCATAAAGATTGACAAGCAAGAAATGGCAGTAAGCACGGAGCATATAACTTTCACCCACTAACTGATTCACCTCGTCGCATGTGGCATCTGTGATCTCATCGCGATGCTCAATGACATAGTTGGCGATATAGATAGTGTGATAGTAGCCACGCCAAGAAAAGTAACTGGTGGTAGGTGACGGATTGTCATCTTTCCATCGCCAGAGGTCAAGATAAGCATCCAGGTCCGTGGAGGAGGATTTCTTCTTGTCCATCAGCAACTCATCAGTGCGCAAAGTAGTCATGTATCGATCCTTACTGAAATACTTATACTCATAGGTGAGCAAGGCACGATACTCCTCACCAGTCTTGGCAATGACCTTGCCCGTAGGGGTAATATCGAGGAAGTCGTCACAAGAGGTAAGGGCGACGGCTGTCAGGATGAATAATATGATGTTTCTCAGTTTCATTGTCTTGAATTTTAGAAGTTCACGTTTACTCCAAAGATAAAGCTCTTGGGGACAGGTTGTGCATAGGGATTACCCATCGTCTCAGGGTCGAGATAGTTGTGGTAACTGCTACCAAAGACAAACAGGTTACGTCCTTCGAGGGAAACGCTGGCTGAAGTGATGCCAATAGGTTGAAGCACCTTCTTGGGGATACGATAGCCAAGACGAACAGACTGCAATCGACAATAGTTGCGATTGCGCACCCAAATATCGAGCATGGAGTAAGTCTGATACTCAGAGAAGTGGGTATAAGCAGAAGCTCGTTCTGGTGTGCTCACCATCAACCCTGCCATCGTGGCAGATGGGTTGTCGGTCGTCCAACGATTCAAGATATCATGATTGGTGTTCAATCCACGGTCGTAATAAGTGGGCGAGTAACTGGGCTGCACGCGTACTTTCATGCCGAGATTGAACATGAAGTTCAGAGAGAGCTGCCAATCCTTGTACTCGAAGTTGTTGATGAAACCGCCACTAACCTTCGGTTCGTCTGCTCCAATGTAAGAATATAGGTCACGCTGCTGCTCGGCTGTGAGGGTCGAGGCTCCAAAACGATTAAGTTTGAAAAACTCTTCGGCTGTCTGAACCGTCCCATCCTTGGCACGGAAGAGCGGATAACCGTCAGCATCAATACCAGCAGTACGATAAGCAAAAATAGCACCCACAGGGTAACCTTCGCGCCCAGGATAAGTGGAGTTCTCCGCCACCGTCTCATTCAATATCTTGTTCTTGTTGAAGCCGAGATTCAAACTGGTCGTCCATGTGAAGTCCTTGGTGGAAACATTATTCGTATTGAGAGCAAACTCCCATCCTGAGTTCTCCATCGATGCCCAATTGATGGTTGTCATAGCGAACCCTGTCTCCAAAGGCAACTGACGTGAAGAAATGAGGTCTGTGGAACGACGGTAGTAGTAATCGACAGTGAGTCGAATGCGATTGTGGAGGAATGCCATATCAATACCTGCGTTCACGTTCTTGGTCTTCTCCCACTTGAGGTTTGGGTTGGGGGCCGTCTCTGCAGAAATAACCGTTTCAATGTTACCAGGGAGAACCGTGGTTCTATTAAACGTTCCTATAAGATAGGGTGAAGTATTCTTGTCTATGTTACCCTGCAAACCGTAAGAAGCACGGAGATTCAACTCGTCAAGCCACTTAGCATTCTCCATGAACTTCTCCTCCCCCACTCTCCAGAGTCCACTGAAGGAATAGAGGGGCAAATAGCGATATTTCTTCGCCACACCAAACACATCGGAACCGTCGAAGCGAACGGAACCACCAAGCGTGTAACGATGGCTATAGGTGTAGGATCCTGTCGCAAACCACGATACGTATGCGTTCTCTTGATGACTCTCCTCATAAAGCGGGTAACGCTGTCCTATACTTTCCGTAGGGAAGAGGACCGGTTGTGTCGTCAGGGTACGAGCATCGTAGCCGTATGCTGTGGAGGTCAGAATACTCGTCTCCACATGACGTACCTCCGTACCACCCATCAGTTCCACGTCATGCTTCTCAGCAAACCGCTGACTCCATTCGAGCATTGCCTTCCAAGTCCACTGGTCGGTGTGTCCTTCGGTGTTCTTATTCATGCCACCATCAGGGAAGATGCTCTTGCGCGTTCCGTCAATCATATAGGTAGCGTATGCCTTTGCCTTGCGCATCGCATAGGAATTATGACCTGCATAACGAGTCAATGTATAATTATCGTGTTGTAAACCATACTGCGAAGTGAGTTTCAAATGCTGGTTGAACTTCAGTTCAGCATCGAAGATCGCCATGATGGCACGATCCTTGCGCTGCTTCGAGGTGTTGTAACGCTCTTCGAAGATATTGAAGTTTGGGGCTTCGTTCTCACGGCCTTGTACATTGGTATCATAGTTGTAGTAGCCATCGGCATCGTATGGTTCGAAATATGGATTTGCCATACGTGAATAATAAACAGGATTGGTGAAACCACCTGTATCGGTCATATAACTCTCCTGTTTACGCTGGTTGGCAAAAAGCGAAGCACCAATCTTCAGCATCTTGTTCAGACGGAAATCGGTCTTCAAAGTGATATTGAAGCGGTTGTTCTCCACACCCTTTACTGTACCCTGTTCGTCATAGTAGCCTGCAGAAGCATAGTAGTGGGCATTGTCAGAACCGCCACTCACACTGGCGTTGTACTCTTGGTTGAGCACGTCTCGGAAAAGAATGTCGTTCCAATCGGTGTTGATGGTACGGAGTCGATTGATACGCTGTTGCGCCTGAGTTGAAAGCGCATCCCATCCACCAGTCTTATAGGCATTGAACTCACCCAGTTCGTCAAGGATGTTCGCCACCCCACCCTTGTGTTGACGGTAATCGTAATTGGTACTCAAAAGACCCAATTCGAGATCCACCTTTTCATTCGCATTGAGCAGATTGAGACGATCAATGCTGGTACGCGGACTATAAGTATATTTCGCAGAGAAGTTCACCACAGGACGACCCATCTTTCCCTTCTTCGTCGTGATGACGATGACACCATTGGCTGCACGTGCACCATAAATGGCAGTGGCAGCAGCATCTTTCAGAACCGTGATATTATCAATGTCAGAAGGATTGAGACCTGCAATACTGGTCTGGTAGATGTCGTCAATGTCATTGAGGTTATCAATAGCAGGAATTTCATTGCCTTCCATCGGAATACCATCAAGTACCCAAAGCGGTTCCTGCACACCATTGATGGAAGCAGTACCACGAATACGAATCTTCATCGGTGCACCTGGAGCACCTGTCGTGGATACGGTGGAAAGACCTGCCACCTGACCTGCCAAAGCCTGGTCAATGTTCTTGATGGCACCCACAGTCTCATCACTAATCTTCACTTCCGAAACAGCAGCAGTCAGTTTGCGGCGATCAATCTGCTGATAACCTGTGACAACCACTTCATTCAATCCCTTTGATGCACTATACAGTGTCACATCATACTTATTCTGATTGGGCTTCAACACAATGGTTTTGGTCTCATAACCCATATAGCTGATGACCAGTTTCTTGACAGAGGCAAGGACAGTGAGGCTAAAATGTCCGTTCATGTCAGTGGTGGTACCCTTGGTGGAACCTTCGCCCACAGCCACATTGGCACCTATCAGAGGTTCACCCTTAAACTCGCCATCCATCACAGTACCTGTGATGGTACGTTCCTGCGCCATCATCATAACAGCGGAGAAAAGGAAGAAGAGGAGAATAGATAGTTGAAGTCGTTTCATTGGTTAGGTGTTTATTTACTTAATCCAAGCGCCGTCTGAATACGAAGTGCCATATCATCGTAATGCATCTGGGTGGCTGAGTCGCCTGTATTCGCCTTGCTCTTGCATAGACGGAGGATGCGAAGCAACTCTCCACGTTTCAGACTAATGGCATCGGAAGTACGACTGACTTGAGTCATCGTGATATCAAGGATGCGAGGACGAGAAGAATCGAGATAATCTTCATCCGTCAATTTCTTATTGATTTTTACGCCTTCACTTTCAGCAGCAGCGGTAATGAGGGCATCAAGGAGGCTCTTCTGCAGACTACGTTCCATCACGTTCAGCTTCTGTCCTGCAATAGTCTTACGGAAAATGCTCTGATGAAGCATGTCCATCATCTCGACAGCCGTGAACGCCTTGTCGCCATTCTCCCATTCATTCTCATACATACGAACAAGACGTTCATTGGCAAGAAGATCCCAAAGGACGTAGTTCTGCTGATTCTTCAGGAGCATAGCTGGTTCCTGTTCTTCGGTGCCATTAGGCGTTTCCCGTTGAGGATAAATCTGTTTGGAGAGGTTCGTTCCGAAAAGCCAAGGTTGATAGCTGAGGACGTTATCAATGAGGAATTGCACGGCAGCTTTCTGGCGAGCTTTCTCCACATAAGTATAGGCAGGACGACCTTCATTGAGCCACTGAATGTTGGGGCGATCCAAATAGATGCCACCAATGTTCGCCATCACATGGTAGAGGT
This sequence comes from Bacteroidaceae bacterium, assembly GCA_017614895.1. Classification (GTDB taxonomy): domain Bacteria; phylum Bacteroidota; class Bacteroidia; order Bacteroidales; family Bacteroidaceae; genus Minthosoma. The sequence goes on from JAGAAZ010000112.1 coordinate 12,497, forward strand.
AGAGCCCCCACTGATAGATGACAGCGGAATAGAGCTTAGATGCCTCATCATAGGTTTGGTCAGGATCACCATTCAGCGTCCAGCTAATCAGGTTGGGCATCACACGTTTGAGGTTTTCGATACCGAGAGCAGCAGAACGGATAGGGTCATCACCAAGGTCTTCAGAGAGCGCACGAGGGTCAATAGCAGTACGTTTATCCTGAGTCTCACTGTATCGATATTCTTTGCTGTCATGACGGGCCAAGAAAGCAGAAAGTTCCTTCTTCTCATCGGTGCCAGCAGGGAACCAACGGTAGCCCCACTCTATCGCCATCAGGTCATAAGGACCGATATTGGGCGACATCACCTTCACGCCGTCACCAGGTTGGGCAATGTAGTTGAATCGGGCATAATCCATGATGCTGGCTGAGGTGCCGCCCACCCTATTGGTAAAGGAGGCCGAACGGAGCGAGTCGGTCGGATAGGCTGCCGAAGCAATCATGTTGTGGCGAAGTCCAAGAGAATGTCCCACCTCATGACAGGCAACAAAACGAACAGCATCCCCAATCAGCTCGTCTGGTAAAGTGAGAGCACGTGCACGAGGGTCTGTGGCAGCTGTCTGCACACGAATCCATTCACTGATGAGCGACTGCACATTGTGCCACCAGATGATGTCCGCCTCCAGAATCTCACCCGTACGAGGGTCGAGGGTGGAAGGTCCCATTGCGTTTGCCTTCTCTGAAGCAGCATAGGTGAGGACAGAATAGCGCATATCATCACCCTCAATGTCGAGCGTATCGTCTGGCACGACGACACGAACGGCATCCTTGAATCCTGCACGTTCAAAGGCTTTATTCCAGTCGAGGATGCCCTTTGTGATGTAAGGTCGCAGATGTTCAGGCACAGCACCACCGATATAGAAGGTGATGGGTTGCACAGGTTCCACCAATTCACCACGCATATAAGCAAGTGTGTCGGAAGGCACTAATCGCCAACGTGTGATGTAGTTGGCATGCTCCACCTGCTGCTGATGGTCGTCATAGATGAGGGCAGGCGTAGAGAAATAGCCCACACGCCAATCTTCACGACGGGTGCGCATCGGCTCCTCTGGCAAAAGCATAATGGCTGTGCTGACCACCACAGTCAGGTTCACCTTCGAGTTACCTTCGTGCACAATAGTAGTCAATTCAGAGAGAGCAACCACACTTCGCTCGTAACTCTTCACCGATACGACACGTGAGAGTTCGGAAACAGGTGAAGAGCCGATATTGATTTCATTGAACACATCGTTCAACACGTTCTTCTTGCCGTTGAAGAAGTCATTCACCTTGAAGAGAACGGTGGAAGAGTCATTCGACACGGCTTCGACCTTCAGCGTGGCAATAATAGGATCTACATAGTTGTCTGCCACCGACTGAGCCACGTAAGAGCCTTTTGGCGCCTCGGGCGTAACACGTTGTTGACGCATCTTGATGAGCTTCGCTTTCTTATCCCACTCAAAGCGCACCATCTGATTCTCGTAGTTCACTCCCTTATTGGCAGCGGACTCATTCAATTCGGATGGCACCTGCTGAAGCTTGTTCGATACGAGGAAAGGCTTACCCAATAACCTCACTGGCAGTTCGAGAAAGACAGTATCGCCCTTCTCCACCACGTTCATGATGCCCTTCATCTGCACAGAGTCACGACCCGTCAACGTCTTGTAGCGTGAGGGTGGAGGTGTCATTTCCGTCTTGTTTTTCTTCGATTTCTTTCCCCTTAGCATCGTGCTGGCGGAAGCATTGGCATTACTACACAGCAATGCTATCATCATCGCGAAAGTCAATACCTTTCTCAGTGTCATATACTTGTTTTTCATCAATTCATGTATTATATGGGGCAAAGGTACAACAAATGTTTCATTTCTCCAAAAAAATGAACATTTATTTTATGATTGCGGCAAGCCACCGTCGGAGGCCTGCCGCAATGAAGCATTCAAAATCACTCTGGTTGAGGGTCACCAACCTGACGAAGGAACTTGCCATCGAGCGAGTAAGCCTTGTTGACGGTATAGCGCCCACCCTCTGGGTAATAGCCATAAGAGGCCGCTATAATCTCACCTTCATCCATATCTATATCCTGCACACCCTCTGTGGATGGCAATTGGATGGCAGTGTGCTTGGGGATGTCGATGATGTAAGTCCATGTGTTGCGACCATCTGGACAACCCTCCACCACGATTTTGCTAAAATCCTCTGAAGCGTAACTGGCTGAAGATGCCGCAGCAATCATATTCATGGGAACTGCCACACCATCTGCTTCTTTGCCACTCATTTGACTCCATTGAGCCTCTGCGTCAGGATTAGTGGTAAGGATTTTTCGTGTAACTCCCCAACGCTCGTCGGCCACCCACACGGTGTAAACCCCAGCAAGGTCATTCTCATCGGGAGCCTCATCCTCATTCACGTAAAGGACATGATTGAAGATTCGGTCTTGTTCGTCGGCACTTGCAGGCAGTTCGCTGATGTCAAACTCTTCATAGGAGAAAGTGTCTTGTCCCTCTGTGGCGTCGGCTTTAGGCGTTTCCTGTATAGAGTCAGTCGTATTCAGAAGACTGTCCACAGCCTCCACATAGGTCTTTGCTTGAGAAAGTTTATTGCAACCCACCAGCACGAGAGCGACGGATAAGGTCAAGAAAATCTTTTTCATTGTTCTATCATATTATTGGTTAGATGATCTGAAGGAATGAGCGTGTTGCCCTAAGACACATAAAATCCCCTTTCGGGGACAAAGTAAGTGAATAAATACGACATCACCAAACTTTTCGGTGTAAACTTGTGAAAAAAGCCGTAACTTTGCAGTCACATCATCAATCAAAGATAGAGAATCATGGACAGATTACCGAATGACCCATTCATGCTGGTGTCGAGCATCAACATGTTATTGAGGGACAATGAATTTGACTCACTTGAAGAATTATGCGCTTATTTTGAGCGTGAAATGGAAGAAGTGAAAGAGGAGCTGCAGGAGTGTGGATATGTATATGATGAAGAACAGAAGCAAGTCAAAGCACTTTCGTAAATGAGAAAGAGAGGATGTGGACACACCCTCTCTTTTTTGTGGAAAGAATCTTATTTTATTTGAAAAGCAATTGTGCGAATTCATAAAGACTGCGACGCCAAGTGTGGAACTCGTGTGCTGTGCCAGGTGATTCATAACCTACAGCATTCATGTTGAGCTGTTCCTTGATGTTCTTGGCTGCCTCAACACAACCCATGTTCTCCTTGCCGCCACCACTCATGAAGAGCAACTTGGTTTTCTGTGCAAAACCTTCTGAATTCTTCACCTGGTCAACACTCCATGCGCCGCTGCTGAATGAGCCTACGTAAGCGAACTTGCCAGGATTAGCGAGTGTCACCTCACGAGCCTGCATACCACCCATGGAAAGACCTGCGTATGCACGATGTGCTGGGTCGGCAATCACACGGTAGTTCTTCTCAATCATTGGCATGATGTCGTTGAAGAGCACGTTCTTGAAGCCGTCAGCAAAGCCGCCACCGAAGCCGCCAAAGCCGCCGAAGCCGCCCTGTGGACGCTGACCGCCCTGTGGTGCCTCACCTGCTGGACGTGGTGCATTTGCATTCAGACCGTTATCCATCACAACGATGAATGGAACTGCCTTCTTGGCTGCGATGAGGTTGTCCATGATGGAAGCAACATGACCCTGATATGGCCAGCTGTACTCGTTCTCACCCATACCGTGCTGCAGATACAGAACTGGGAACTTCTTCGTAGGATTAGTGAAGTACTCGTTGGGCAGATAAACGAAGCAACGACGCATCTTTTCTGTGTAGGAAGAATAGTAGTAAACCTCACCCATAGAGCCTTGTGGCACATTCTTCACCTGCCAGAAATCCTGGTCTTCAGATGGAACTTCAATACCGCTACCCCAACGGCTTGCACCATAGTAGTAGAGGCTTCCTGGATCTGGAACACTGGCTCCGTCTATATTCAGCTGATAGTAGTGGAAACCAGGATCCTGAGGGGCAGAAGTACCTGTCCACACACCATTCTCGTCCTTGGTCATGGTATAAATCTTACCAGCAATGTCAAGACCTACCTTTGTAGCATTAGGTGCAGAAATCTGAGCACGCACCTGACGTGCTGAGTTCACCATAGGATACTGTTTGTTGTCCTGATTGCTTAATGCAGGTCTAAAGTCCTCTGCTGTAGCTGCTTCTGAGTCTACCCAAGGATTGCCCTGACCACGGCCACCGAAGCCGCCAAACTGTGCAGACGCCGTCAAACTGACGAGCGTCATCAAAGAAAGAATAATCTTTTTCATGTGATTAGTAAAAAATAAATAATGAATAATGTAAAAGTGATTACGTCATTTTGACATAGGGTGTCCTGAAAGGTTTAAAAAAGGAGTTGTCTTACGCTGGGAAATACGGACTTTCATGCCACTTCTTCCTGCATAAGACAACTGCTATTTTTGTATTTACATGTTTCTACGGCTTAACGACCAAAACCGCCAAAGCCGAAGCCCTGTGCCTGAGGAGCCTTCTCTGGCTCGCCGAAGAAGGAAGCCTCAGCATCCTTGTCGTTGAGCTTGAACACCATGAACTTCGGATTCTGCTCTGTGCAAGGAGCCCATGCGCCACCCTTAGGACCGTTAGGATCGCTGTACTTGGCGAAGTTGGTCCAAGCAGTCAGCATCTTCTCGGAGAGATCCCAGTCACCCTTGGTCCAAGGACGCCAGCAGTGCTTCAGCGACTTGAACACAAACCAGAGGTCGGATGAGTGGAAAGCACCCTTCAGACGCTGAGTCACTTCTGGGTGAGAACCATCGTCTGGCAGTGGACGTGCGAACTCGTAAGCCCAAGCCTTACCACCCTTCTGTGCACGAACCTTACAGAACTCTGCGATGTTAGGAGCCATATCACCCATATCATTGAGCGTGTAACCAATCATATAAGGAACGTCTGCCAAAGTGCCTTCGCGAGTAGCATCGTCGAAGCTCTTCACACTGACATAACCGTCAATCATTGGCATAAAGCCCATGCCCATACGCATCATGCCCATCATGCCACCACCTTGCTGCTGTCCAGCGCTGTTCACCTGCTGATAAATCGTAGGCAATGCAAAGACTGTTTCTGTGGATGCCTGACGCATCTTCTGCAAGTCGGTCATGCCAGCCCAGTCAAACATCTTCTTGGCATTGTTAGCAGCATCTTCAACAGTGCCACCGCTGTAACGGCCACCCATCATGCCACCACCGTTAGGATTAGGAATGCTAAGACCCTGAGCACTCATGATGACAGCCTTGTGGAACAGACCACGTGCCAGAGGAGACTCACAGAGGGTACGAACACTACCACCACCAGCACTCTGTCCGAAAATAGTCACATTGTTGGGGTCACCACCAAACTGGGCGATATTCTTCTTGATCCACTTCAAGGCCTCAATCTGGTCGAGGATGCCATAGTTGCCTGAAACCTTGTTGGGGCTTTCTGCTGCAAGATCTGGGTGGCAAAGGAAACCGAAGATACCAAGACGGTAGTTGATGGAAACGAGCACCACATCCTTAGCACCCCACTCCTGACCGTCGAACTCTGGTTCAGAACCGAAACCTTCGCGATAACCACCACCATGAATCCAGAGAGCAACAGGAAGTTTCTTGCTGGCATTGCCAGGAGCCTTTGTCCAGACATTCAGATACAGACAGTCCTCACTGAAGGCAGCCTCTTTACCATAACCCCACTCAGTATAATATCCTCCAGTGTACTGGATGGCCTGATAACTTGGACGTCCGAAGGTGTCACAAATCTTCACACCCTTCCAAGGCACAACGGGCTGTGGAGCCTTCCAACGGTTCTCCCTGATTGGAGGAGCAGCATAAGGAATTCCGCGATAAACGAACACCTCAGGATGATCGTCAGCTTTCACGCCTTGAACCTGACCACCCTCGATGGTCAACACTGGATTGTTCTGCGCTTTGCCACCTATGCACACAAGCAATAGTGACAAGCCTAAAATAAGTTTTTTCATGTTAAATAACGTTTAGGTTGTAAAATAAAGAATAGATATAATTATTGACAGATAGTAACATCCGAGGGCAAAGTTAGGAAGAATATCTCAAACAAACATCATTTTTGTCATAAATAAATGAAATAATTTGTTCAAGACGCTTATTTTTGCGAAATTCGCAACTGAAATAACAATCCAACTATTTCCAAACAAACATTTAACACGTTTATGAAAAAGTTCACAACACTATGCCTGGCTATTGCCTGCATGACAACCACGATGGCTGCAAACCCCGTCATCAAGAATCTGGGAGAAGAAAAGTACAACATTGAAGTAGGCGACATCTCCATGACCATCAATGCTGCTGGAGGTGGCAAAATCCTTTCTTATAAATATAAAGATGTAGAAGTCATTTCTCAATCGACCTTCCCCGAGAGTTTCGGCAGCACTTTCTGGACAAGTCCTCAGAAAGAATGGAACTGGCCTCCCGTTCAGGAATTTGACAAACAGCCTTACACCGTTGAAGAAAAAGGCACGTCGCTCGTGATGACCAGCAACGTGTCGGCACGACTGAAATACCGCATCCGCAAGGAATTCAGTGTGGATGCCAAGAAGAACGCCATTGTGGTCACCTACTCCATCATCAATGAATCGGGCGAGACACGCAAGGTGGCTCCTTGGGAAATCACCCGTGTTCCTAACGATGGCATGATATTCTTTGATGCCCCCACCGACCAAATCACACCAGCTGACCTGATGCCCTTCCAATCGGAGTTCGGCATTTCCTGGTATCAAACCGACGAAGCCAATCAAAACCGCAAAATCAATGCAGATGGTAAGGGCTGGCTGGCATACATGAATAATGGTTTGCTGATGGTGAAGAAGTTCCAAGACCTCACCGCCTCCCAACCCGCTCCTGACGAAGCAGAGATTCAGGTGTACGTGAATAGAGGCAAAAGCTACATCGAATTGGAGAGTCAAGGAGCCTACACAGAACTGAAGGCTGGCGAATCACTCAGTTGGACCGTTCAGTGGTTTTTGACCCCCTATATAGGCGAGGCCACACCATCCAAAGCATTGCTGAAAAAAGTCAAGAAATTGATCAAATAACACCCGATTTTCGCAACTTGTCAAAAAGTGGGTCAAAAAGGGATTGCTGATAATCAGCAGTTTACGAAAACGGGAGAAAAAATTTTGGAAAAAAGTTCCTCAAATATTTGGCAGTTCGCCAAAAAGTCCCTACCTTTGCACTCGCTTTCGAGAAGAAACGCAGGAAACACCATAACAAAGTCGAGTGCGACAGCGTTATTCCCAAGGAACTTCTCGGCTCGGCAAGAGGGCGCTTAGCTCAGTTGGTTCAGAGCGTCTGCCTTACAAGCAGAGGGTCGGCGGTTCGAATCCGTCAGCGCCCACGTCCTTTAAAATAGACTCATTTGGCTCGCTAGCTCAACTGAATAGAGCATTTGACTACGGATCAAAAGGTTACAGGTTTGAATCCTGTGCGAGTCACATCCTTTTTATAAGGATATACATAGAATAAGCGAAAGCTTCGGGTAGGTAGGTAAGTGGTTAAAACGGGCAG
>JAGAAZ010000113.1 GCA_017614895.1 Bacteroidaceae bacterium
GGTGATCATGCATTGATATTGGTTCCAGATGTTCACCATGCGGTTCAGGCGTTCATCGCTGCTCTGGACAGCGTATTTTGACAGCAATCCGTCCCACATCTGTCGCAGTTCATCGAAAGCAGCATCGACGGCTTCGACGGTGGAGAAGCGTTGGATAGTTTCGTGCGCGTGTACCTTATTTATAATAGTATGGTCAAGCGCCCCCAATGAAGTAATCAGGCTCTCATCTCTCATCGCAGAACCCTCATCACAAAACTTCTCCTCTTGCTCATTCTCAGCATAACCCAACAGGAAGATATAGTCTTTCGATTCGCCGGGTTGCAGCGTCACTTCCAGCTCATGCGAAGCGATAGGGCTCCATCCGTGAGCCAATGAATTGGAGGGTTTCCCCTCTACTACGCATTGTGGTGCTGACAGTTCATTGTAAAGACCCACGAACGACTCACGGTCTGTGTCATAACCATCCACTTTCGCATTGGTCACAGCATAGTAGGCATAATGGTTGCGACGCTCCTTGTATTCTGTCTTATGATAGATGCAAGCGCCTCCATTCTCAATCTCCACCTCACCAGTCGAGAGGTTTCGCTGGAAGTTCTCTCCGTCTGTGGCAGCATTCCAGAGGCACCACTCAGCATAGCTGAACAGCTTCAATTTCTTCACCTCATTGCTGTTGTTGCGAAGCGTGAGTTTCTGCACTTCTGCCCAAGTCTTCAAGGGTACAAAGAAAAGCACGGAAGCCTCCACACCGTTCTTGCTGCCTGTGATGCGCGTATAATTCATTCCGTGACGGCACTCATAGAAGTCGAGTGGCGTTTTGCAGGGTTTCCAACCAGGAGACCAAACGCATTCCCCGTCGTTGATGTAGAAATAGCGGCCTGCATTGTCCATCGGCACACTATTGTAGCGATAGCGGGTGATACGACGGAACTTGGCATCTTTATAGAAATTGTAGCCGCCACCCGTATTGGAAATCAATCCAAAGAAGTCCTCATTGCCCAGGTAGTTAATCCAAGGGAAAGGGGTAGCGGGGTCTGTGATAACGTATTCGCGATGCTGGTCGTCAAAATGTCCAAAAGTCTTCATGTGGGAGTTTAGTTATTATCGATGATTTGTCCAAGAATATTATAGGTGGTGTTATTTTTGCGAATGTAGATGTTGTTGCCACAAAGGTAAGCATAGGTATTGGCGTTCGTGTCGTTGTCCTTCTGCCTCAAAGCCTCCACAGAAGTGGCTTTTCCCTCCATGATGCCCTTCAGCACCCATTCGTTCTTCACCTTCATCGCACGCTCGCGATCGAAGATGCCAAAACGCTCTTCGCCATTACCAAACGAATTGTTGTCCCAAACGAAGGTGGAGAAACCACGTTTGCGAGCCTCGCTGACAAGCAGGCGGCTGTAGTAGGTGGCGTTCTCATGCTGCAAGTCTGCCTGACCTCCCTTCGTGTGATCTGTCACGCCCCATTCTCCAATGACGACGCCAAGACCCTTGTTGCTCCATTCATTCACCACCTTGTCGAAGAAGTCCTTCATCGTCTGCTCATTCTCTGAGGGAACCTCACCATGCTGCTTGTATGCGTCACCCCAGTAGTAGTATTTGCAACTGCCTGCATAGTCCCAAGGAGTATAATAGTGGAACTCTACACTCATGTAGTCATTTCCATTGCCTTCCACATCGGTGGGGATGACGAAATCGCCGTTGTAAAGTCCGAAGTCAGGGTTACACACATAAGTCTGCACAATCAGATGGCGCTTCTCGTTCTTGCCGCCTGTGGCACGCACCACATCAATGAATGTCTGGTTGTAGGAGTTCTGCACATCCAGATTCTCCTTTTCTGGCTTACCCCAGTTGTCCTTGATGTGCACCTCATTGGTGCCAGCAAAAGCCACACGCTCGTCGTAGTCGGCAAACTCGCTGGCTATATTCAGCCACAGCAGCGCCAACTTTTGGTTATTCTCTTCTTTATACGCATACACGGGACGGCCTTCCAGCCACTTATCGTGATGTGTGTTGATGATCACCTTCAGGTCGTTGTCCAGACACCAACCCACCACTTCCTTGATGCGAGCTATCCAAGCCTTATCGATGCTCATCGCCAGCGAATTGGTGATGTGGCACTGCCAACGGATAGGAATACGGATGGCATTGAATCCTGCATCCTTGATCGCCTTGATGGTCTTCTTCGTCACCACAGGATTGCCCCATGCTGTCTCCGCTTTGATGGAATTATCAGGCATACCGATTGCCATCGACTCACCATCCTGGCCTGGAGCAGAACACTCAAATTGGTTGCCGAGGTTCCATCCCACCACATCCTTGTTCCATTGCTTGGCTGTCACTTGAGCCTCACAAACCTGACTGCTAACGAAGGCAAGCAGGGCGAGGGTCACTAAACGCATCATTGAAAAGATTGTTTTCTTCATAATTCAAGTTATTAAATGATTGTTTTCGACTGCAAATTTATCGCTTCTTCGCCATTTCGAGGTTTGAATACACACAAAAATGGTTTGTTTACTATTAGTTACCTGTAAATAATCAGTATTCAAACCTTTTTGTCAGAGAACGAACTATCTTTTCATCAGTTCTCATTTATATTTCCAAGCAATCAAAATAATTCTACTCACTTATCTTTTTATATTCCAAACTACGAAACGTACATTCCAAACTTTGGAACATACGTTTCACGCTTTGAAACATACGTTCCAAAGTTTGGAATATAAATTCTCCCTGCTTACAGTAATTCTTTCCCCTAAGGGCATAATAATATCTCCTTACTCATCTTCCTCTCCCCTCCCTCTCTGTCCTTAATTCTTAACCCTAAACTGTCAACTGTCAATTGTCAACTGTCAATTGTCAACTGTCAATTGTCAACTGTCAACTGTCAACTGTCAACTGTCAACTCTCCATACACCCCCGTTTTGTTCACTCCACATGTCAAAATCGTTCAAAAATGGGCAAATGTATCATAAATGCAAAGATTTGTTACAAAATTTGAACGCGTTAAAATTATAAAAGTGTAACTTTACCGCCGATTTGGTGCACGGCTTGTGCCGCAGTCCTGAAAGGGGAGCTACGCCATTCATATGCTAATCTTTTTACACATTATTTATATATATGTAAGAGAAGACCGAAACCAAGAACAATCAATGTTATTAAATAACAATTTTTTATTATTAATTTTTTTATTAACTTAAACAATTTTGCTTATGGAAAAGATTACAAGATCTTTGATGGCACTTGTACTCATGTTGGTGGGTATGGTGTCAGTGCAAGCGCAACCTGTGGCTCCATCAGCACCAAAAGCATCTGCTCTTGTTACAGATGGTAGCGTGAAGCAGTATCTTTACAATGTGGGTGCTAAAGGATTCTTCCTTGGTGCTAACGATTGGGGCACTCGTGCTTCTTTCTCTGCGGAGAAGGGTTATTGGGTGAAGATGACCCCAAAAGGTGAGACATTCACCTTGGCTAATGAAGCTAAAGGTGGAAACTCTGCAGACTGTCAGAGTGTTGACGGAATTTGGGTTGATGGTGCTGGTCGTGGCGGTGATGGACAATGGACTATCACTACCAATGATGATGGCTCCTTCAAGTTAGGTAACAAGAATGTTGCAGGTTTCCTGTCAGTTCTTCCTTCTAAGAATGACACTAGACTGTATATGTCAAGTGACGAGGAGGCTCTGGATGTTTGGATTGCTGTTTCTGAAGAAGATTACGCAGCCTATTTTGAAGCTTTAGCTCAATATAAGGCTGAGTATGCAGCTTGGGTAAAGGGTAATGCTAAGGCTGGAGACGATCTCATTGCAGTTGCTCCTTCAACTTGGGACGGCCAAAGTGGTACTTATGCTGGTTTTGGTGCAGCTTCTGAGCGCTATAATGGTGGCTCTATTGCTGAAGGTGAAGTGATGACTCAGACAATTGAAGGCCTGAAGAATGGTAAGTACGAAGTTAAACTTGAATTGGCAGGCTCATTTACTTCTGGTCGTGGCTTCGAATGCCCAACAGGTGATGGTCTTGCTGTTGCTTTTGCTAATGCACAAGAAGAAAACCTTCCTATCGTTGATAGAGGCGGTGTTGGTCAAGGTGAACAAAGCTCATATGACTTTAAGAATGTTGAAGTTACAGATGGTGTTCTGAAGTATGGTATCAAGAATGTAGCAGCTGCTGGTAACTGGTACGTTGCTCGTGTGACTTCTATTGTATTGACAGAAGTGGCTCCTCCTGCAAAGGAGGCTTGGTTCACTGAGAACACTTTCTGCTACAAAGATACTCCAAACGGTGTAAGCAGAAGCATGGAGCTTCCTTGGGTTGCTGACCCAGACGATTCTGATAATGGTTGCATCAAGTTGTCTTCGGCTGCTAATGCTGCTAATGATCATGATCTCCAGTTCATGATTAGAGGTGCCGAGTATGATGGCGCTGACTTGATGAAGGGAGCATTCGCAGAAGGTGAAGGATTCAAGGTTACATTCAAGGTAAAGGCTGACGGCAATTATTCAGGTTGCTTGGTAGGTTCTTTCAATTCTATCGTAGCTAGCGGTAAGGATGGCTGGAAGTTCGGAAGCTATCTGGGCAATCAGTCAGTAAAACTGGATGTGACGACAGAATGGCAGACGGTGTCATACACTGTTATGGCAGGTTCAGGCGATGCTGGTAAATTAACAGCTATCGGTTTCAACTTGGCTGACAAGGGCGGCGTTGCAAGAACATTCTACTTCGACGATGTTCAGATTGTTAGAGGTTCTGAGTGGTTCGTTAACAATGAGTTCCATGCTAAGGACTATAAGGATCCTGCTGCTACATATGCAGATGATCAGAATAATCCACATCCAGCTGCTCGCTTCGTTTCTGATGCAGAAGGTGGTTATGTGGAAGTTATCTCTAACGCAGGTGCAGACCAGACATATAACAGCCAGATTTGGATTGCTATTCCAGAGAAGTATGTTGGCAAGACTACCAAGATGACTTTCGAGGTTCAGGCTTCGAAGGCTATCACGCTTCCTGAAAGCTTCCAGGCTACTGCTACAGGTTGTGGTTGGGGTTGTAACGCTTCTCCAGGTTCTGGTCTTGTATTGCCAGCAGGCGAATGGACTACAGTTGAACGTGTTCTGAACACTAAGGACGTTAAGTCTAACACATGGAATTCTGCATGGAATGGTTGGCAGGCTGACCAGTATTGCTTGGATCTCTCTGAAAAGGGTGGTGAAGCAATCACTTACAAGTTCAGAAACGTGAAGTTCGATAAGGCTCAGCAGGATTGGTATACTTCTGGTAAGATTATCGCTAAGGACTATGTAAATGGTGATGAAACATACACTAATTCTGATGACGTAGAATTCCCACTTGCTCGTTATGTTTATGCTGACGATGGTGACTATGTAGAAGTACAGTCTAACGCTAATCGTGTTGACGAATGGGATAGCCAGATTTGGATTGAGATTCCAGAAGCATGGGTTGGCAAGAAGGTTAAGATGACAATGGATGTTCAGGCTTCTAAGGAAGTGACTGCAGCCGCTGCTTATCACTCATTCGCAGGTGGTAACCATTGGGGGCCAGGCGCAGGTGAAGGCGTTCCATTCAAAGTTGGTGAATGGACATCAATCGAACGCGTCCTGAACACGAAGGAGGTTACTTGTAACAAGGGTCAACAAGTTAAGTACTATGTGCTTAACCTTTCTAACGACGAGAAGGGCGAAGGAACTGGTATCACTTACAAGTTCAAGAATATTGCTTGGTCTGAGGCTCCTGTTGATAAATGGGCAGACCTGATTCCTCTGCAGGACTTCGAGGCTGGTTACACTGGCGCTGATGATGAAAAGCTTTACTTCTTCGAGAAGGAGCAGCCAATCTCTAGCGACACTTACAGAGCTCGTATCGTTGACGGTGTTGGCGTCGATGGTGGTAAGGCTATCGAATTCCGTTACTCAGAAAATGCAGAACAGGGCTGGTACAGCCAGTTCGAAATCCGTCTCCCATATCTTTTGCCTAACGGCACGAAGATTAGGGTGAAGGCTGACATCAAGGCTACCGTTTCTCAAGATGGTATGGGCGGTCAGGTTTGGTATAATGACTTCGGCTCTTATCGTGGTGGTATCCCAGGTTATGCTTTGACAGCTGATACTTGGTACACTTATGATAAGGAAATCACAATCAGTGACAGTAATGCTGATGATGATCCACAAGGTCTCCGTTTCATTGTATTTGATGGTAAGGGTGGCGCTCCTGCTAATACCCTCTACTTCGATAACATCTCTGTACAGATTCCTGAAGATCAGGTTCCAGCAGGCGAGCCAAGCTTCTTGAATGCAACAGACTACCCAATCTTCAATTATGTTGATCCTTCTACTCTTGACTGGACTGACAACCTCTTCACTAATGGTGACATCGAAGGTGAAGACATGAGCGCATTCATCGCTAAGGTGAACAGCGACGCTGATGCTTTGCTCCTTCCTGCAGGTAGCAAGACATTCAAGGGCTCTAACCAGATCTTGGTGAAGTCTGCTGCTCGTGAGAAAGATCCTGCAGACGAAACTAAGTACCTCGGTAACGATCACGACACTCAGTTCTTCGTACGTCTGCCATACGCATTGGCAAAGGGTACTAAGTATTACTTCTCTGTTGACGTCATTAGCAACAAGGTAGTTGATGTTCAGTCTCAGACTCACGCTGAGCCAGGTCAATGGAAGAGCAACACTGGTGTTGGTAAGATTTCTGTTAGTAGCGATGCTCTGACAGTTGCTGATTACTTCACAGCTGACAACGACATGCGTACAATCGCATTCAACCTTGCTTCTGCTACTGACGGTGGTATGTTCTACTTCGACAACTTTGTATTCAAGGTTGTGAAGGATGAAGAGGCTGACATCCAGGCATTCACTGCAACTTGGGACGGAACTTCTACTTGGAATGAGACATTCGCACTCAACCAGGCTGTTGACGCAGGTCGCACTACTGAGATCGAAGGCAAGGGCTACACTGAAGAAAGCGTGAAGGCTCTCACCGACGCTATCGCTGCTGGTAAGGCTCAGCTCAACCCAGCTGAGGGTGCAGATCCTGTTACTAAGGAAACTCTCGCAGCTGCTGCTAAGGCTATCACTGACGCTATCGAAGGTCTGACTACAGGTGCTGCTGAAGAGCTTCTGCCTAAGCCAGAGACAGATCCTGACTATCCTCAGTTCGCTGAAATCGCACAGGATCAGGGTGCATCTCTTGACGACTTCGCACGTACTGCATTCGTAGAAGGTGAAGAGTACAATACTTACACTGCTTCTGAAGACCTCCAGGTTGCATTCAAGATGTATGACATCGACGTAGAAGGTTGCGACTATGTAACAGTTAAGTTCGCTAAGCCAGCTCCAGCTGGTTGGTGCATCGCATTCTGGGCACAGGGTGGTACTGACAATGTAGAAATCCCTGCAGGTGCAACTGAATACAAGTACGTCTTCGCTGACGATGCTAAGTGCGCTATTAAGGACGGCGTTCTCCCACAGATTTGTGTTCTGACACTCTGGGGTGCTGCTAAGCCTCTCAACATGGATGTTTATGGTATCTATAAGCACAAGGTTCCTGCTGAACTCGCTTACACAGACCTGACTCCTGAGATGTTCTTCCAGTGGACTGACTGGACAGACGCTGAACCTACTGCTTCTGCTTATTGCGAATATAAGATTGATGAAGCAAGCGGACAGCCTTATGGTGATCCAAGTGTGAACAACTATGCTGACCTCTCAGAGTATGCTACTCTCGAAGTTACTGCAACAGCTGGTTCTCCTCGCTTCCTCTTCAACCGCGACGTTGCTGAAGGACAGTGGAGTGAAACTGAAGCTGATTCTCACCTGATTGATAATACAAAGGGTGGTTGGTCTGCTAAGTACTTCACTTCTACTGACAATGGTGATGGTACTACTACTTATGTTGTTGACATCGCTGCTATCGTAGCTGACAAGGGTTTTGCTCACTTGATGGCTATTAAGGGCGCTAACTGGGCAGATGTAACTGTTTCAGAAATGAAGCTCGGTTATGTAGGTGAAAAGCCAGTTATTCCAGTTCCAACTAACATCTTTGCTGTTGAGGATGGTGCATCTGTTAAGGATGGCAAGTACTTCATCAACGGTCAGATCGTTATCGTGAAGAACGGCGTGAAGTACAACGCAGCTGGTGTTGCTATCAAGTAATCCGATCTAACGTAACAAACTATATGAAAAGGTGTGGAGCCAACGCTCCACACCTTTTTTGTGTGCTGTCACACGGATATGGATTTTATCTCACACAAAAATCACAGAAAACACAGAAGGTATATTGAGTTGCATGTTTTGCACGGTCTTATGCCCTGTGCAGTAAGCACAATACTTTTCTGTGTTTTCTGTGATTTCTGTGTGACCTGAGAGTTCTGTTCGTGTGAACTTATTCTTTCTGTGAGAACTATTACGACAGCCCCTCGATCTGTCCGTTGTTGAGGGTAATGCGTTCTGCCTGAGGTGACTTTGCCAATCCTGGCATTCGCATGATGTCGCCTGCAATAGCTACAATCATTTCAGCACCTGTATTGATGACAAAATCACGAATCTTGATGTTGAAACCTGTGGGACTGCCATAGAGCTTCTTGTCGGCAGAGAACGAGAATTGCGTCTTGGCAATACAAACAGGGTAGTGCTCAAGTCCCAGTTTCTGTATGCGCAACAACGATGCCTCTGCTGTCTTGCCGTAGGTGACGCTGGCAGCTCCATATATCTTGCGACAAACCTTCTCCACCTTGGTCTTGATGCAATCTGTGTCTGCATAAGTGTATGTGAGCGGATGAGAAGGCTGCTGTTCGATAGTGTCCACCACTAACTGTGCCAACTCTTTCGCACCTTCTCCTCCTTCGTGGAAAGCGTTGTTGATGGCAAATCCTACGCCGATGCTTTCGCAGTGGCGACGCACAAGTTCTATTTCTTCTTCGACATCAGTGTCGAATCGGTTAAAGGCCACAACCACACTTTGACCGAAACCTTTCAAGTTGCGAATGTGGCGGTCAAGGTTGTCAAATCCCTTGGTGAGTCCTTCCATGTTAGGCTCCTTGATATTCTCTACAGGCACTCCACCATGCATCTTGAGTCCTTGGGTGGTGGCGACGATGACGGTGAGTCTTGGTTGAAGTCCACTCTTGCGGCATTTGATGTCGAAGAATTTCTCTGCCCCCAGGTCTGCGCCGAATCCAGCCTCTGTCACCACATAATCAGCAAATGTCATTGCCATACGTGTGGCAAGGAGCGTGTTGCATCCATGTGCGATATTGGCGAAAGGACCACCATGCACAAAGCCGGGTGTCTGCTCTGTGGTCTGTACGAGATTAGGCTTGATGGCATCCATCAGCAGGACGGTGATGGAATCACCCACCCCCATGTCGCTAAGATAGAAAGGAGTGTCGTCCATCTTGATGCCGAGTAGAATGTTGTTAATGCGTCGACGCAAATCGTCGAGGTCTTTAGCCAAACAGAGAATCGCCATGATTTCAGACGCTGGCGTGATGTCAAAGCCTGTCTCAGCAGGGATGCCGTCAGCTTTGGTGCCAAGTCCCGTCACGATGGTGCGCAGGTTACGGTCATTCACGTCGAGCACACGTCGCCACAGTACCTCCTTGAGGGCAAAGCCATCGTCGCGATGCTGGTAGATGTAGTTGTCCAGCAGGGCTGCAATCATGTTGGTGGCAGTGGTGACGGCATGAAAGTCGCCAGTAAAGTGAAGATTGATTTTCTCCATTGGCAGCACCTGTGCATAACCACCTCCTGCAGCACCTCCCTTCACGCCAAAGCAAGGGCCTAATGAGGGTTCACGCAGGGCGCACACAGCTTTCTTCCCCAACTTGTTTAGTCCAAGGGAAAGTCCAATGCTGACGGTGGTCTTGCCGATACCCGCCTTGGTGGGGGTGATGGCTGTGACAAGGATCAGGTTACTCTTCGCCACCTTCTTTTCGTTGATGAGGTGGGTAGGCACTTTAGCAATATACTTACCGTAGTGCTCCAGTTCTTCTGTAGGAATGTGAATGTATTCTGCGATGTCCTCGATAGGACTGAGCTTACATTCACGTGCGATTTCTATGTCTGTCTTCATATAGTTATATTAGTAAGTTTATTTCATCATTTTGAGGCTTGCCTTCTTGCCTGTCATGCTTTGGATGCGTAACAGGTAGATGCCCTTGGTAAGGGTGTTCTTGGCAAAGGTGGTGGATACGTTGCCCATCGGACAAGTGAAGGTCGTAACGGTGAAGCCGTTCGTGTTGATGACCTCCACGTTGACAATCTCTGTTGCTGGAATAGCCTCGATGCCCGTTTTGTATTCTTCGTATTTGGCAGCATCGCAGCGTACATAGAGGATGCCTTCGCTGATGCGGCTGGTGTCCCAATAGTTATAAGGAAGTAGCTCTGGCAGGTCGAAGTTGAGCTCACCTGCGATGTTCACCTTCTTCACGTCAGTCCATACATAGAAGGAGTCTGCCACAGCCTCGTCGGTTGTGAATTTCTCGATGTTCTTCTGGGTGATGACGGCGCTGATGGTGGTACCTGCTGCCAATTTGAGTGTTCCAATGTTCTTCAGATAAGAATTGTTGATGGAATAGTCTGTGGCGCTCTTGCGGATGCCAATCGTTATTGTACCCGTCTTGCTGACAGTCACATTCTTGCCACCAAAGTTGATGTTGCCCGATGTGGCTGTGGCTGATTCACCTGGTTGAACAGTACCGTTGATGGTGATGCTGCTATTAGCCAATGCCACTTTCGTATCGCTCACACCCGTCAAGGAAGCGTCTTTGGCAATAGTCAATGAACCTGTACCCAATGAACCACCTGCTCCCAGACGGATGCCACCTGCTGATACATTCACAGCGCCTGTGCTGGTCCATGCACCCGTCACTGTCATCTCGCCTGAGCCCAATTTCGTGAAGTTGTCATTGCTGGTGAAGACGCCTTCAAACTTGAAGTTGTTGTCATTACCTACTTGCCAAGTGTTGGTCTGCTCGCTGACACCATTACGGAACGAACAGAAGCCACCCAAACTGCCTTTACCCGTCAGTTTGCCGATACGGAACGTCTTGCCAGAGTTCTGCACATAGACATTCTCTGGAATGTTGAAGGTGCAGTTCTCAGAACCGTTGCTGGTGTCGAGCGTGAAGCGTCCATCAGCAGCAATCGTGGCATGTGGCACAATGGTTCCCTTGAAGCTTGAAAGATTCAGGCTGAGGTTCGTACGTGTGGCTACCCAACCGCTGCCTTGTTCTCCTGCACAATAGATGTCAAGCGTTCCTTCGCCTGTAATCTTATTGGTGTAACTGGCACGATTGGCTGTGTTCCATGTACCTTTCTTATCTTTCTCTATAGTCAGTTCATTGCTGGTGCCTACCTCGTCGATGAGGGTTCCACCTTGGAACTCCACGACCTTGGCGGCATTGCCAGAGAAGTTGTCGATAGCACCAGCTATGATGATAGCTTTGTCGAGGCTTCCTCCACTTGCGTTGGTCTTCAGCCATCCAGCTCCCTTCTTGGTGAGGAGGGTGCCAGAGAATGCCTTGTTCTGGATGAAGTCCTTATTGGCATCCGTATGGATGACACCACCTTGCTCACCCACAAACTTGATAGGTGATCCATTGGTGACGTTGGCAGCTGTCTTTAGGGTTGCGCCGTTCTCCAATGTGAACTTATCTGCCGTAGTGGTCACACCACCCAAGTTGCCTGTTGCCTTGTTCTCGTTGGCAAGAGAAGAAACCACGACGGTACCGCCCTTCAACGCATTTCCGCCTGTGTAGGAGTTGTCAGTGGAGAGGGTCAGCGTGCCTGTACCTTCCTTCACCAACGCACCCGATGTAATCGCTCCATTGCCCGAGAAGGTGTAGTTCTTGGAGGCATTCACCTTAAACGTCTTGGGGTCAAGGTCCTCCGTGATAGCAATATTGGTCTGAGAGGCGTCATCGGTGAAGTTCACCACATCGCCTTTGACGAAGATATCAGCAGTCTTCGAGGCATCGCCTGCCACATAGAAGTTTTCTGTCTTGGCAAAGTCCCATGTGGAAGATTTTGCGCCTGTCCATACTATCTCGCTGGCTGTACGTACAGCACTGATGTTCAGCACGAGTTGTTTCTTGTCGTTGACAGAAAGGGTCACACGATGATCGGTCACACCCTCAATCTTGATGTCATTGAGGTTGCCCACCACTTCTGAAACCTGTCCAATGATGTAGTCGCCAGGTTCGAGGGTCTTGGCACCATCCTTGCAATGTTCCACCACTTCCAGAACGGGTTGCAAGTATTGAGGACCATAATCCATCCAAACTTTCTCGTTAATTTTAGTTTCAATGGTCAGTTTGTTGGCAATCACTTGGTCAGCCTTCAAACCGTCAGCGTAGAGGTCCAGCACCAGGCGTGAACCGAAGCTCATTGTATAGGTTGTTGTGATAATGTTACCCAATTTGTTCTTGCCACCAGGACGGATGATGGAAGCATAGTCAGCCTTGATGCCCCCCAAGAACTTACCATCCTTGGAGTTCAGTTCTGCAAAGCGGTTGAGCCACAAAGGAGAGCTTTCCAATGTGCCGTCGAAGTTGACAGTTCCTGCCCAGATGTCCGTATTGCCTGTATGTTTCATCACAGCGTTAGGCAACGTGAGGATGCCATCACCCTGCTTCACGAGTCGAGCGTCACCAGCCAGTCCTCCTCCTGTTACCTCACAAGTGGAATACTGATAGGTTGGAGCAGGTTTTGACGAGCTGTTGCTGCCCGCATTGCCCTGTACGTGTGAAGGCACGTTGAAAGTCACCATATAGGGTTTCGCTCCGTCTTGGATGCTCACCTTCGTGTCGTTCATCTCGCACACGATGAGGTGCTCATCAGTCGTAGTGATGGTACCGCCATTCTTCACTTCTGTACGTCCTGTCATCGTGTTGGTGGGAGGAGCCTGTGTGATGCCCTCCAGTTCACCAAGGAAATAACTCTTGTGAGGTGGCTGGTTGTAGCCAATGGGCTGTGTCACCATCGCATTGCGGTATTGGTGGTCAGACCATAGAGTAGGGATACCATAAGTCGTAGCGTATGAGGTGGTGAAGATACGAATCTTGGTGTTGTCGGCTGTGCGCATCACCACTTCCTCTCGCCAATCACCAAAAATGTCCGCAATCGCACAGGCATTGTTCTTCGTGCCATTGATGGTCAGACAGCCATCAGAGTTGAAGAGGCGTCCAGAAGGATATTTGTAAATGGCGGCAGCACGGCCGTCATTGGAACTGCCAGGTGAGTCATAGACTTCGTCACACAAATCACCATCCCAATAGATGCGTTGGTTGAGGTGTGACCAGAAGAGGGCGTCGTTGGTACCACCAGGACCATCAGCCACCACAGCGTCCTTGACCGTTGAGACGATACCTGTTTGCGTGCTTCTTCCGATGCTGCCCACATAGTCGTTGGAGAAATTGCCACAGAGGGCACGTCCATCGTCTGACGTCGATTTCAGGCGGTAGTAGATTTCGCCTGTGGTGGCGTTGTAGTAGGTACAGGCTGGTTGGCTTTCGTTGCAGGTAAACTGTTCGGAGTATTTGCGATAAGGATCAAGGTCAGCACAATGCTGGGCATCTCCGTGTCCGAGGCCTGTGGTGCAGAGTCCCTTGCCGTTGTCGTCAATCATCATCGAACCAAAGATGATTTCATCGCGTCCGTCCCAATCCACATCGCCAATGGTGAAGTTGTGGTAACCATTACCAAACCAAGGGCTGGAGCCGTTGCTGGCATTCCAGCGCCAACGTTGCGTCAGCTGGTGTGTGGCAGGGTCAACATCAAGGGCACACATCTTATGCTGGGTATAGCAACCACGTCCGAGGAAGATGCTGGGTTTGCGTCCATCCAGATAAGGAGCACCGAAATAGTGCTTGGACGAGCGGTGTCCTGTATCGTTTTTGCCCCAAACGGTGGCATAATCGCTTTCACCACTCTCAAATCGAGGCAATGGATATGTCATTGGCGTGTAGGTGGTCGCTTTGGCACTATAGTCGTAAGGCACAGCCGTTTCGCCTTTCATGTAGAGCAGATATTCAGCACCATTACGTGTATATTCATCACGAGGAGACACATAACTCATATCGCCCACCTTGATGACGGAACCGTCACCTGCATGGATGATCATATTGTCCGCACCACGCATGAGGCACTCAGCCTTTCCGTCCATATCCCAGTCGAAACTGACGAGGTCCCATTGTTCATCAGCACCAGCCATGAGGTTCGGACCCAAGTCAATCCACCACAGGCGTGTACCATTCAGTTTGTAACACTCATAATGGTGGAACTTGGTGGTGTTGGAGGCACTGAGGATGTCGCCTGTATAGTTGCGCTTCACCATGAACTCCACCACACCATCGCCATCAACATCACCCAACGATACGTCATTGAGCATGTATTGGGAGGTCACGTCATTACCGTTGCGGTCGAGGACGGGAGCCATAGGAATGTCGAAGTAGCCATTCTCCCAACGGGTCACGGATTTGCTTTTGGCCTGTTCCACACCCCGCACCACAGCAGCCACTTGGTAACTGCTGGAGGCGTTGCCGGCAGCGTGGGTGTAGTTGGATACTTTCAGATTCTCTGCAATCTTCGAACCGTTGCAATAGAGGTTGTACGTCACATCGTAGTATTCTTCGCCCATGATGCGCCAGCTGACAAGGTTGCCAGCGCCACTGGGTACAGCCACAAGTCCGCGATCGAGCTTGTCGGTAAAACGCTGTGCGAAGCCCATGGTGGCAAGCATAGCGAAGATGGATGTGATAATCAATTTCTTCATAAATGGAAAGTTAGTTATTGTTGTTAATTAGTCGTTGTTATCTGTAAAAGATGTGTCAAAGTTACGCATAATCCAGCTATTTGGCAACCATTTCGAGCAAATCTTTGCCTGTGAGCTTGTAACTGGTGTCTGTTCCAGCCAAAATGTTCTCGGCGAGGTCACGTTTGGTTTGGTGCAGACGGATGATTTTCTCTTCGATGGTGTTCTTGCTGACCAGGTGATAAACGGTCACAGAACGGTTCTGTCCGATGCGATAAGTGCGGTCGGTGGCTTGCTGCTCAATGGCAGGATTCCACCAAGGATCCAGATGGAACACATAGTTGGCTCCTGTCAGGTTCAAGCCCAATCCTCCAGCCTTGAGACTGATGAGGAAGAGTGGGTTCTCGCCATTCTGGAAAGCCTCCACCATCTCTGCACGTTGCTTCATGGGCACACTGCCGTCAATGTAGAAGTATTTCATGCCCAGACGGTCCAACTCTTTCCTGACGAGGTCGAAGAAGCTGACGAACTGGCTGAACACCAAGGCGCGGTTGCCACCTTCGATGACTCCTTGCAGAAGTTCCACCAGAGAGGTGATTTTCGAACATTCGCCCGTCCACTTCGGTTCGATGAGCTGGGCACTGCAAGCTGCCTGACGCAGTCGGGTGATTTCCGCCAACACGTGCAGGTTGATGTCAGCTCCAGCGGCTTGCAGCATCTTCTCTGCCCGATAGCGGATGCTCTCGTAGATGGCGAGTTCATCGTGGTTGAGTTCAACGGTATGGTAAATCTCAATCTTTTCTGGCAGTTCCTTCAGCACAGCTTGCTTGGTGCGTCGCAGCATGAACGGATGCACGATGTCCTCCAGCTGCTCCTGCTTCTCTTTATCTTGGTAACCCTCGATGGGGATGATGAACTTCTGGGAGAAGTGCTCGTAAGTGCCCAAGAGACCTGGATTGACAAACTGGAAGAGGCTCCACAGTTCGCCCAGATGGTTCTGCACGGGTGTACCTGTCAGCATCACACGGTTGTCTGCCTGAATCTTCATGGCGGCAGCACTGGTCTTGGCACCTCGGTTCTTGATGATGTGCGCCTCATCCAGGCACGCCACATTCCAGTGTTTCTGGGTGAGGTCATCCTGAATGCTCAGCAGGATGCCGTAGGTGGTCACCACCACATCGCCAGCCTTGGCGTCGCGGATGGCTTGTTGACGGTCGGCTGCGAAGTTGAGTATCTGCACATTCAGGGTGGGGGCAAACTTTTCCAGCTCCGTCTTCCAGTTGGGTACTACTGATGCTGGCGCCACCACGAGGGATGGACCTTCATGTTTCTTCAGCAGCAGGAAGGCAATGGTCTGGATGGTTTTACCCAGTCCCATGTCGTCTGCCAACAACGCACCAGCTCCCCAGCTGTTCAGACGGGCAATCCACAGGTAGCCGTCTTTCTGATAGGGACGCAAGGTGGCGTTCAGCTCTTTCGGAATGGCAGGACTGTAATTGGAACCATCAAGGATGCGCTGTCGGATTTCCTTCAGCTTCTCGTCCATCTTTAGCTTCAGTTCTCCATTCAGGAGGTCATCACCCATCAATGCGGCACTGAAAGGAGAGATCTTGATTTTTCCTCGTTCACGGTTGGCAATGGCATCGAGTGCCTTCAGTTGGGCTCTCAGCTTTTCGCTCAGGGCAAGGAACTCTCCATCACCTATCTTCACGAATTTCCCTTTGCTCTTGCCCACCAGTTCCAGCAGTTCGCTGATGCTGATGCGTGTCTGCTCGTCAATGTTGACATCACCCTCGATGTCAAACCATTGTCCACGTTGCCTCAGCACGCCGCTCCACATGCTCGCACCTTTGGAAATGGAACGAATCTTGAAACCCTGTCCTTCTGGCCATTCCGCATAGAAGGTGTCGGGTTGTGCCTGTATCATCTGCACGAGATCCAGCATGAAGTCGGGCGAATAGATTTCCCGTTCCACGAAGTCCTCTCCTTCGCTGTTCCAGAAGTGTCTCACCAGTTCGAGGTTCTGCCGTTCCATCTGCAGGTTGCGCTTCACACGCACACGCCCTTCTTCATTCTCATCGATGATGACCTCATCACCGATACCTAAACGGAAGGTCTTTCTGCCACCAGGCAAGGGACGCACAAACACCTCCACTTCCCAATTGCCTCCTTGTTTCGGACTGAGTTTGAAGCCCACGTTCCATTGACCGTCAGTGAGGGGCAAGGTGCTGCCACCCTCAATCAGCGACGAGTGCAGTTCCACCTTGCCGCCAATCTTCTTCAAGAGGTTGCGCAAGGTTGGTTCAGCTTCCAAGGGAAGACTGCCTAACTGCAGCAGTTTGATGTAGTAGCCACGTATTTCGCTGGGTATGTTGATGAGGCTATAGTGTGTGGGGGAATCCTCCACAATCACCAATTCGTCTTGGGCTTTCTCTAAAGGCACGTTCGACTTCACCACAAAGCGGTCATCCTCTTTCTCCACCATCAGATAAGGCTTGTCCCGATCCACCTTCACCAGTTCGAAGGGGGCGTTCTTCCCGACATACAGACGGCTCTCGTCCACCATCTCCTCAATCACGTGTTCCAGTTGCAGTTCCCAATGGTCGCTGTGATTGAGCCGTGCCAAGATGCGTCGGTCAGCGTTGTTCATGTACTCGACAGTTCCCTTCTTATAGCGAGTTTCGCTGAGCCGTTTGCCATTGCCCCATTCGCCATTCTTCAGACGGGTCTGTTCACGCACCTGAATGGCATTGGAGTCGGGCGATTCACGGATGTACATGAGTCGCGTGTCTGGTTCATCTGCCACAGTCTTCCCACTTTCAGCCTCTTCCATCAAGCCCTCCAGCACCGACTCCCATTCCGCCTTGTGGTAGATGTTCACAAGGGTGGGGTGGTCGCCAAAACGATGACGGAGCGACTCACGTTCGTAGTCGTAGAAAGGCAGATATCTCGACATCTCATGTTGCAGCAGAGCCAGGTTGGGGATGCAGAGGTTGATGTCCATGTTAGCAGTCGAGTAACCCAAGTAGTTGGCAATCAAGAAAGCCAATGAACGGAAGATAGGAGGCAATTCACCTTTGACGCCCCATTGATAGACCCATTCCACCTGCTCCCTGTGCAGGGAGGTGCTGATATTACAGAAATCCTCAGCCAGAATTTGGGCAGGCAACATCTCGTGATTACTCCTCACCTCCATGTTCGCTCCCAGTTCTCTCAGTCGGGTGCGGCAGGCTGTGGCTATCTTCTCATGCTCTTCCTTTCCTTCATCGGCAACCGCCATATAAGCCAAAACCAGATAGAAGGTCATCAATCCGTTCTTGAAGTAGCCTCTCACTCCTCCCTCCTTCAGTTGGGTCTTCAGCGCCATATCGAACCACTGTGCCGCCTCAAGGTGCTTGTTGGCACACAGGTTGCGCAATCCTCCCATGATGTATCCTGCTGAAATGTTGGAATAGATGCCACCCGAAGGAGTTTGTCCTGTGGCGATGTATTCATAGAGTTCCATCTCAGCCAGCAGACGGCATCGGACAGCCTCTGTGATGGCGTTGTAGTGGTGAATGACGCTCAGGACGAGCGTGGTGTCCACCACCAAATCGTGGCTGATGAGATAGTTGCTCAGGTTCTCATAGAAATAGAGGAAGGACTCTGCCTTCAGATGCACGAACAGGGACTGAAACCTGGGCTCTGTCGCCACACTGTAAAACAAGTGTACTTGCTCCTTCCCGATCACGTTGGCGCTGGTACACAACTGGTAGTTGCTCTCCACCAACTGCTTGATGGCATAGCGCACGAACATGTAGGTCTGACTGCTCAGTTGTTGCAGCTTCTGATACGCCAACAGCAAATCCTTGCGACATTCATACAAATACCACAAAGCAGGGACGAAATCATCCGTGTTCACCTCATAGCGTGGCATGTTGGCATACCAATCCTTCCCTGCCTCCCGAATGATGCCCTTCTGTATCAGTTCCTCTAGTGCAGCCTGACCGTCAAATGCCGTGAAACAATAACGCCCCAGCAAGTAGATGTGTTCATCCATCCGCTTGTTGGAGCCGTAGCCCGTGTCCACATAAAAGCATAAGAGCCGCTGTGCATCCTCACCCAGTTGTTCGTACTTGTCGAATACCATGAATCGTTTGTGTTGGTTAAAAGCGTGCAAAGTTACGAAAATTTTGAGTAAGTGAGAGAATAGAAAACTAGTTTTCTTTTCCGAACGTGAAAAATTTATGAAATAAATGAGCACAATACAAAGGGAAAAATTGTTTTTTCGCTTTTATTGGCTTCGCCGAGCTAAA
>JAGAAZ010000114.1 GCA_017614895.1 Bacteroidaceae bacterium
ACCGAAATCCTGCTGGAAGTCCTTGCCCCTCATATTGTAGGAGGCATGGATGGCTTCCTCTTCATCGGTGATGTAACGCATCTTATAGGATAAGGGCAGAAGCGCCAAAGAGAAGGTGTTGCCATTCTTGAACTTGGGTTTCCAGTCCATACCGAGAGACACATACACATCCAAAGGTGCCAGGAACTTGGAATAGGTGCGGCGGTCATTCGCCTTGTGACCAGGCAGGAACTGTGAGTTGGCTTCAAAGGAAACGGTGTAGAACCAGTTCTTGGCTGCCTTGATGCCGAGTTTCGAGAAAAGGTAAATCTTGTCGTTGTTGGTCAGATAACGGTGGATGGAATCGGACGTGGCGGTGACAAAGCCCAGACGAAGGTCGAGCTTGTTGTCCCATTGCACACGCTTCTGGTCATCGTATTTAGCCTCCAACACCAGATTGGACAGCAAGGTCACATTGTTGTTACCACCTTTGTACCAATTGTCCGAAAAATAGTTTTGCGTGAACTGCAAGGAGAACTTGCCTGTGGTCGTCCAGAAGTTGGGCTTCTTGATTTGGAGATCCACTTCGACGCTATCCACCACCTGAGCCACATCCTTGATTTCCTCCACCTTATCAAAGATAGAGGCTAAATCCTCTGCCTTGGTCTCCATCGCAGAAGCAGGAGAAACAGAGGTTTCAGCTGCAATCTGTCTGTCATGGTAATGAAAACGTTCCGGATGTTGCGCATAAGCCCCAAACAGCACCTCGTCGATGGAGGTGTTGAGTCTGCGATACTCCTCCATCAAATTCGTTGATTGTAAGGAAGTGCTCTCACCTGGCAGGGTGTAATTCATCTTCAGCCTGTCTTCCATCACCGAACGATAATAGACGCCAGGACCGAACAGCCTGAACAGATATGGCGACATGGGACTCTCTGCCGAATCAGGCTCCACATCAGCCACATTCTTGCGAATCTGAGACATTTCTTTCTTGTATTTCGACACGATGGAGGAAGCCTCTCGCGAATAGGCAGACACACTTCCCGAATGTTGCGCAGAAGCCTGAGAAGTGCCCAGAAACATCATGACAAATAAAAGAGGAAACAGGTATTTATTCATACACATAACTTCATATTTCTTGCAAATTTAAGGCTTTTTACTGACAAAATCATCACAACATCTACATTTTCGATGATAAAAATTTCCTACATTCAAGAAAAAGAACTAAATTTGCACTCCGAATGGGTTTGAGGCACACCTCAGACCCACCCAAAGACAACAACAAACAAGATTATAAACAACTTAATTTTCAACAACTATGCCAAACGGTAAGAAGAAGAAAAGACACAAGATCTCTACTCACAAACGTAAGAAGAGACTGAGAAAGAATCGCCACAAGAGCAAGTAAAGTTGAGAAACTCTACTCCAATCTTGTCAGCGTCAGAACAAAGAACAGACCCTGAAATGAATCATCCTCGAAAAGGGTGCATGAAAAGGTTTGTTCTTTTTCTGTACAAAAACAACCTAATACATAAACGGTAGCAAAAATGACCAGCGAACTTATCATCGATGCTCAGCCAAAGGAAGTGACCATTGCCCTGCTCGAAGACCAAAGGCTCGTTGAGTTCCAGAAGGAAGGTCAGGACAGCAAGTACTCCGTTGGCAACATCTACGCCGGGAAGGTGAAAAAAATCATGCCGGCACTCAATGCATGTTTCGTCGATGTGGGTCATGAACGCGAAGCATTTCTGCACTACCAAGATTTAGGCAAACATTTTCTCTCTCTGGAGAAATACGTGAAGCAGGTGGTAAGCGACCGCCGAAAGCTTGCACCTATGGCAAAGGCTGCCAATCAGTCAACGCTGGAGAAAGTGGGAAGCATTCAATACGTGCTCGAACTGGGGCAGGAAGTGATGGTGCAAATCACCAAAGAACCCATCAACACCAAAGGTCCCCGACTGACAGCGGAAATCTCTTTTGCAGGACGCTACATCGTCCTCATTCCCTTTGACGACAAAGTCAATGTCAGTTCAAAGATCAAGTCGAAAGAGGAACGCGCACGCCTGAAACAACTCATTCAGAGCATCAAGCCCCGAAACTTCGGAGTAATCGTACGCACAGTGGCAGAAGGAAAACGTGCTGCCGAACTGAACAACGAGATGAGCCTGCTCGTCGAGTCATGGAACGATTGCATCGGGAAGATTCAAAAATCTACAAGTCTGCCAGTACTTGCACACGAGGAAACTGGCCGCACCGTCTCCATGCTGCGTGACCTCTTCAACCCATCCTACGAAAGCATCCACGTCAACAACGAGGACGTCTTCAAGGAAGTGAAGCGATACGTCAGCCTCATTGCACCAGAAAGAGAATCGATTGTCAAGCTCTACAAAGGCAACGTCCCCATCTTCGACAACTTCAACGTGACGAAGCAAATCAAGTCGGGACTTGGGAGGACAGTCAGTTTCAAGCATGGCGCCTACCTCATCATCGAGCACACAGAAGCACTCCACGTGGTGGATGTCAACTCAGGAAACCGCAACCGCGGACTCGACAACCAGGAGG
>JAGAAZ010000115.1 GCA_017614895.1 Bacteroidaceae bacterium
AGCTGCTCTGAAGCCAGGTGAAGTGCTCCTCCTCGAGAACCTCCGCTACTATCCTGAAGAGGAAGGCAAGCCAGTAGGTGTTGAGAAAGGCACTCCAGAATATGACGAGGCTAAGAAGGCCATGAAGGCAAGCCAGAAGGAGTTCGCCAAGAAGCTCGCTTCTTACGCTGACTGCTGGGTGATGGACGCCTTCGGTACAGCTCACCGTAAGCACGCTTCTACTGCTGTCATCACTGACTACTTCGACAAGAACGACGTGATGCTCGGTCTCCTCATGGAGAAGGAAGTGCAGGCTGTTGACAATGTGCTCAACAACATCAAGCGTCCATTCGTGGCTATCATGGGTGGTTCTAAGGTTTCCACAAAGATTGGTATCATCGAGAACCTCCTCGGCAAGGTAGATAAGCTCATCCTCTGTGGTGGTATGACTTACACCTTCATGAAGGCTCACGGTGGCGAAATCGGTAACTCAATCGTAGAGCTCGACAAGCTCGATGTAGCTCTTGGCGTGGAGAAGATGGCCAAGGAGAACGGCGTTGAGCTCGTTCTTAGTGAGGACTCTGTATGCTGCACAGGCTACGACTTCTCTACTTTCTCAGTGAAGCCAGGTGCTCAGATCAAGACATTCCCATCAAACGCTATCGAAGAAGGTTGGGACGGTCTCGATGCAGGTCCAATCAGCCGTGAGAAGTTCGCTAAGGCTATCGAAGGTGCAAAGACCATCCTCTGGAACGGTCCTGCAGGCTGCTTCGAGTGCGAAGAGTTCACTCCAGGTTCTCGTGCTGTAGGTGAGGCTGTTGCCAAGGCTACTGCAGAAGGTGCCTTCTCACTCATCGGTGGTGGTGACTCTGTAGCATGTGTCAACAAGTTCGGTCTTGCCGACAAGGTTTCTTACATCTCTACAGGTGGTGGTGCCCTCCTCGAGGCTATCGAAGGTAAGGTTCTCCCAGGCATCGCAGCTGTAAAGGGCGAATAATCCAAACTCAACAATCTATCAACCAAAGGGAAGGTCGCATCCAGCAACCTTCCCTTTGCATTTTAACTCGACTCTTTAGTCTCTTTAACTCTTTAACCAACTCACTTATTGCAATAAAAACGTTAAAATCTGCACAGAAAACAAGGAAAAACTTGGATAAGTGTGTAGAAATTTATAACTTTGCGTCAAAATTCAAAGATTATGAAGGTGAATCCATTGGTAAGATTAGGGAATGTACCTGTACAAACTGGCACCCTTACAGCCTGCTTCGAACATCTGTCATCGCCCAATGAGAAGATCAGAACCCTGGAAAAGGACGGGCAACTGATTCGTCTGAAGCGTGGACTTTATGTGGTGAGCAACGAAGTGAGCGGAAAGCCCGTTAACGCCTGCCTGTGCGCCAATCACATCTATGGACCCTCGTATGTATCACAACAATGGGCATTGCGCTGGTATGGGTTGATACCAGAACGGGTCTATACGATGACTTCGGTCACGACAAAGCGTACTCGTATATTTGAGAACTCCTTGGGGCGATTCACTTATGAACAGGTGAAGCCTGAGTATTTTGCTATTGGTGTCGATAGCGTTGAAGAAAACGGTGCCACTTTTCTGATGGCCAGTCGCGAGAAGGCGCTTTGCGACATGATGCTTCACGACAGTTATCTGCCTCCTCAGTCGATGAAGGGTCTATGGCAGTATTTGGAAGAGGATATCCGTTTTGACATGGACGAGCTGGCCACTTTCGATGTCAGTATCATCGAGGCATGTGCCGAGTTGGGAAGAAAGAAGAATATATTAAATAACCTGATAAAGATTCTGAAGCGATGACGATTTATGATCACCACCGTTGCTTTTTGACACAGAACAATTAGTGTTGCAACAGCCCTATTCGTTTATGACGCGCTGCTTTACTCTACCCGACCTCTATGCTGGCAAGATGCATGCATTAGTTTACAGGGCTTGGCAACGCAGGGTCAAGGGGCGTGACTGGTACGACTTTGAGTGGTACGTACGTTGGAACATTTCACTCAACTTCGCTCATCTTCAGGAGCGCATCCGCGAATTTAATGGCGAGATCATTGATCAAGAGACTTTCATGAATCAGCTTCGCGAAAAACTGGCCACAACAGACATCGAACAGGTGAAGGATGATGTGATAGGCTTTGTGGACAACCCTCACGAGCTAGATATCTGGTCGAACGATTACTTCCTGCAACTGGCAGACCGAATAGTGTTCAAGGAATAGTAACGAAAGAGATGAAACGGGCGAATAATCCAAACTCAACAATCTATTAACCAAAGGGAAGGTCGCATCCAGCAACCTTCCCTTTTTTGTGGGCACGATGAACTAAAAATATAGTTAAATAGTGTTATTCTCTTGTTCATGTCATCTAAAAGTCATTACTTTGCAGCATTGAACTAAACAAGTAGTTGAAAAATGGAGAAACTAACAAGGAAAGAAGAAGAGGTGATGGAGATGATCTGGAAGATCGGTCCATGCGCTCCTAAGGATGTGGTGGCAGCGTACGAAGCACCCAAGCCGCACATCAACACGATTGCCACAATGTTTCAGTCGTTGGAAAGGAAAGGTTACCTCGTTCATGAGGCGAAGGGGCGTGGTTACATCTACTCTGCCGCCATTGCTCAGGAGGACTATGGACGAAGCAAGTTCTCCAGTTTCGTGAACCGCTACTTCGGCAATTCCTACATGAATGTGGTCTCTGCATTGGTGCAGGAAGAGAAGATCAGCCGAAACGAATTGATGGATTTCTTGAAAAAACTGGAAGAAGGAAGTAAATAATCAGTCAATCATCACATTCAGAGTATGGCATCTATATTCATCTATATATTTAAATGGGCGCTGAGCCTTACGCTACTCTATTCGCTCTATGGCTTGTTCCTACGAAAAGAGACATTTCATCGTTTCAACCGCATGGTGCTGATGGGCATCTTGCTGACCAGCATGGGGTTGCCTTTCTGCACCATCCATACCACAAAAGAAACCGTTGTGTCGAAAGGTGTGACTGACATCGAAGAGAGCATCTCGAATGAAATCGTCATTCAATATCAACCAGAAGAGGATGCTGAGGGAGTGGAGCCAAACACCACTATCTCTTTCATCAAAAAGCCGCAATCAGAAAGGGAGGTTCCCACTCGCACCTTGCATCTGAGCCTCGTTCGTTGGCTCATCCTGCTCTACCTCTTGGGAGTCATCTATTTCTGGGGCAGATATTTGACGTCCATCAGCGCCATCTATCGTGTGATGAGAAAGAGTCAACGAATCGACAAAGAGGGGCTTCCACAGGGTGTTCGTCTGAAAAGTCATCCTTCCATACGTTCCCCCTTCTGCTGGTTTGGCACCATCATCATCCGAGACGAAGACCTCGAAAGTAATGCCAATATCAAGGAGGCCATCATTGCCCACGAACTGGCTCATGTGCAACTGCGCCACTCATGGGACAACCTGCTGGCAGACTTCACAGCCAATATGCTTTGGTGGTTGCCCTTCATTTGGATGCTGAGAAGAGACCTGCGTGATGTGCATGAGTATCAAGCTGACCAAGCCGTGATGCAGATGGGAATTGATGCCCACACCTACCAAATGCTGCTGATAGACAGGGCAACAGAACCAACCCCCTACGAGATAGCCAACAATTTTGAACAAAACCCCATTAAAAGAAGATTAATAATGATGTTTAGAAACCAATCAGGGCGATATGCTTGGATGAAAGCGTTGTATCTGATACCGCTTGCTGCTATCGCTTTGGCTGCCTTTGCCAAGCCCAACGTGATGGAGACCATTGAGACCAAGGTGTCTGATGAGATGGATTCGTTCCCCACTCCTTTTTCAGCCTCAAGAAGCGGGGCTGACACTCCTTCGTCCGATGAAAACGACTGGGCGCAAGACCCACGTGGCATCTACCGATTGACCAAAATCACAGGTCGTGACGGCATCGAGATGAATGCGCCCTTCGACCAGTACAAGATTTGTGAAGAGGACGCCACCTACTCCTTTTGGGTCGATGGCAGCAATCTCAAGAATATTCAGTTCCGTCTGAACATCAACGACACCAACGTCTTCGACTACACAGGGCGAGTTCCCCAAGAAGAAGACGGGCACGGGTCACAGATATATGACAGCAACGGCAAGGAGTTCAAACTCAGATGGTGGAGCGTATATAAAGACCACGCCTTGTTCCCCGATCATGGTTGGGTGGTGGAGAAATACGAGCGCGACAAGTTCTCCAAGGCTGCTGAAGAGATATTCAGCCTGCTGAGAGATACGAAGGACTTCAAGAGCAATGACCCCTATGCTGGCATCTGGTGGGTGATGAGCGAAAAGGACGAAGCTGATTTGCAGGCATGGAAGGACGGGAAAGGAGCTATTGAACCACCGCTCATCATGAACGGAATGGTGGTGCGAGGCCATCGAGTGCTGAGGCTCAGCTATATGAATGACATCAATATGGCGAGACGTGGCCTTATGGGCTCTGTGCAAGACTTTTCCCACGTGGGGAAAAAACAAATCCGCATCGGCAGTCGCATCTACGAGCCTCAATGGATACATGAGAACCAATTCTATTATCAAGCGGAAAATGGTAAATTTCAACTTTGGATACGACAAACCATCAGCAAGGAATTTCTTTATAAGAATCTCCTCACTCTCCTTCATGCTTCCCTACGCCAGCCACATCCCCTTGCCACCAGCAAGTTTGAAACGAAGCAAACCCATGCGGACATCCCTGTGTCCAGCAGCGACAGCATCTATTTAGCCCCCAATGTCAGCAACGCCCATTTTGAGGGAGGGGAAAACGCCTTGATGCACTTTCTGCAATCGCGTCTGCACTACCCTGACCCCATCTACAGAAAATATGGGTTTGAAGGACGGTTGTTGGTCACTTTCGTGGTGGAGAAAGACGGAAGCCTACAACATTTCTCTGTGATCCGCAACGGCATCAACACCAAAGAGACAGCCGCCTCTCTGCATGTGACGGAGGAGGAATACGAAACCTTCATCAACAAGAGAAAGGCTGCCTTCGAGGATGTCGTGATCAATATCCTCCAATCTATGCCCAAGTGGCAACCAGCCATCCATGAAACGAATGGCAAGAAAGAATATGTACGCATGAAATATACCATGCCTTTCACTTTCAGGCTCCAATAATCAAATGTCAACTATGAATAAAATCTTTTTGATCATCCTCACATGGATAACATTTCTTTCAACAGCCTCTGCCACAGGGCAGGAAGGTGAACGCATCATTTGGAAAGGGGAAAAGTACGAGATGCTGACCTTGCCCCTCTTCCAGTGCCACGAGTTTGATAGTTTAGGCAGGAAATTTGAAGATGAATGGTGTTCCACTGCCCTTTGGCGAGGGTATCAGGGGCATTGGTACATCGAAAACGACATGCTCTATCTCGACTACATCGTGCCTGACAGTGGGGAAAATCTCTACGCCAAGGACATTCCAGCACTCCGAAAATACTGCAAGAATGGACGTGTGGCAGCCACTTGGTTCAGCGACACCTTGCGAGTGGTTTCAGGCAAGCAAGTCTTTTATGAACACATGGGCTTCAACCGCTATTACGAGCACGAGGACTTCATCGTTGTGAAGCAAGGAAAGGTCGTTTCTGTCAAACGGGTAGAGAACAAGTTGATCATCAAGGGGAAGGAGGGCGACAGCGATGCACACAAGAAACTTAGGCAGTTCCTCGCTGACCTCGGCAAGCAACTGCATCAACGCTATCCAGACGAAAGCGGTCACATCCTCGCCGACGTGAAATATTGCAACTTCGGTCTCATGATGATGCCTTCCGACGTGGAAGTGACTTTCCCCAGCGATGAAAATGCCCCACACAACAAAGCGGTGGAAAGGGAAATCAAGGAGAAACTCGCCAATTATATTCTCGCCAATCAGATGCTCCCTCTCTACTACATCAACGGGAAGATAAAAGCGCCAACAGGGACAGTTTCTATCCGATTGGAATAACAGGCCCAGACTAAAGGATAAGGCAACAGTTTCAAACAAACTAGGCTGTCCACAAAATTTCTAAAGTTTAGAATTATTTTTTCAAAGTTTTGAAAAATTTTTTGAAACTTTCAAAATATATTTTGCAACTTTCAAAATATATTTTGCAACTTTCAAAATTTTGTGCGTACGAGGGGAAGGTAGAATTCACTCCAATAAATTTGGTTATTTACTCACTTCATCGTAACTTTGCCTCCGAAATATTAAAAATGCAGCTTTCATGAAGGAAATCAAATTATATCATAAGGTATGGATGTTTCTGCCCGTTCTTCTAATCATGTTGGCATTAACCATAGTTTATCTCATCCCTATTATTCGAGGTAACAACTCTTCGTACTGGATCTGGAATTGGTTTTTACTGCTGTTTTCAGGTTCTTTTTTTCTGTGGGGTCTATTTGCTATACTTCGTGAACGGGTATTGCATAAACCAGCTCTCACCATCACGGAAGATAAAGTCATAGTCAACGGTAAAAAGGAATATCACTTCGCAGATATCCACCATTTCGCTCTTATTGAATACCCTGGATTATATATCTCCACAAACGTTATTAGCATTCACTATATGCCCAGCGTGGAAACAAAGAAGATGAGCGAGGCAAAAGGCATAGACCGCATCTACCGTAAGATGAATGTTGCCATGATGAATGCACAGGATAGTATTCAAGTCACCAATCTCACCATGAAACCGCAGCAGCTGTGCGACTTGCTAAATGAAAGGCTGAAAAAATATAGGCAACTCACCAACAACATTGGTACTCACGTTCGGAAAAACTCAAATTAATTTGGTTTTTCCCTCACTTATCCGTACCTTTGCAACATTAAATTGGAAAAGATGAAGAAACTCATTTACATATTCTTGTGGCTGGTGGCGATGGGACTGTGCGGCTCGTGCAACCAGACGAACGAGACGGTGGATGATGACGATTCCACTGCCCTCAAACTGGGGGTGCTGCCGACGATGGAGTGCCTACCCTTCTATTATGCCGATTCCATCGGACTATTTGACTCGCTGGGTGTGGATGTGAAGCTCATCACTTTCGATGCTGCAATGGATGCTGACACGGCTTTTGTGAATGGCGACATCGATGGCATCGTAACGGACTTGGTGAAGGCGTGCATCTGGCAGGGACAGGGTGATACGGCACAGGTGGCGATGGTGGGCGAACTGAGGATGTGGCTCATCACGGCTCCCAAAGCTCGACTGCTGAAGGCGGAAAGCATCAAGGAGAAGATTATTGGCATCACCCGACATTCTTCTGTGGATTACTTTGCGGATAAGATTCTGGAATCGGTGAAGTTGCAGAGCATCGACCTGAACAAACCTCAGATCAACAACATCCGATTGCGTGGTACGATGGTGGACCAAGACCAGTATGATGGTGCCATCCTGCCTGAACCTTACGCCAGCGAGGCTGTGGCAAGGGGTGCGAAGCGACTGACTGGTACAGCGGACTTGAACGTGACGAACCTGATGTGTGTGCTGTTCAACGATTCTGTGTATGGAGTGAGAACGAACGAAATCCAGAAGATACGACGCGTGTATGATATGGCTGTAGGGGCGCTGAATGCGGATACGCTGTCGAATGTGTTGGAGTACATTCCACCAACGCATCGCATCTATTTGCCAGACACGCTGTTCACGTATGTGCCGATGAAATCGAGCATTGCGTATGATGATTCCATGATGGTGGATGTGAAGAAGTGGGCGAAAGGAAGAGGACTTGTGAAATAGTTTAGAGTTTAGAGATTATAGTTTAGAGATGGATTATATCGAGATACAGACCAAACTGAGGAAGGAGAATCTGGCAGAGACTTTCCCACTGATTCGTAGCAAGGCATGGGAGATGGGTGATTGGGGACTCACAGAGGAGGTGGAGAAGCTGTGGACGACCTATCAGCAGATGTTGCAATTCATGTTGCAGGGCATCAACGATGCACAGCGTGAACGCATCCGCACCAGCATCTGTCGCCAACTTGGTTTTGTGGCGAGCCGATTGGAGCGTCTGGAACGCATCAAGAAACATGCGGAGGAGCGGTATGTGAGTGTCAGCAAGGAGGTGAAGAAGATTCCATCGTTCGAGAGCATTGTCAGCCAGTTGGAGACGGTGTCGCAGGAGATGGAGGAAGTGATCAACGATGAACTGCTCCGTGATTCCATTCGCCAGCATCGGATGGAGGCGTTAAAGGATCAGCATGAGACAGCGATGCTGAACCTGTTCAACTGGACATGGACAAGCGAGGTCTGGCAACATGCCGATGTGGAGCTGGCCAATCGCATCATCTTCTCTGACTGCATTGCTGCCAATGACAAGGCGGTGTTCATCGCAGCTGCCGCCCTATCCCTCTTTGAGTTTGTGGATGCCGCCAAGGTGCTGTTCCTGTTGGATTGCTACTTGGTGGAGGAAGATGTGGTGTCTCAGCGTGCGCTGGTCGGGTTCTTGCTGGTGTTCCATTTCTTCTTCGACCAACTCAAGGACAACCAAGACCTGCACGACCGTCTGCGCATCTATAGTGATGATGCCACCTTCATTCATGATCTCTACGCTACCATGATGCAGTTGCAGATGAGCTGCACCACAGAAAGTGTCACGTCAAAGATGCGAAACGACATCATGCCTGCGCTGATGCAAGGAGTGGTGAAGAAGAGAAAAACGGAGACACAGAATATCGACCCCGATGCGTTCATCAAGAACGGAGAGAATCCGGAATGGATGAAGGACGAGAAGATGAACAAGAAGATGCAGGAGATGGCGGAGATGCAGCTGGATGGTGCTGACGTCTATTTCGCATCGTTCTCCACCCTGAAGGGCTACTCTTTCTTCAACCAGATGCCTCATTGGTTCTACCCTTTCTCGTTGGAAAACAATTACACGCCTGAATTGCGGAAGTTCTCCGATGGAACGGTCAATAAAATCGTCCGACTCATCCTGAACGGAAGTCCCTTCTGCAACAGCGATAAATACTCCCTGTGCTTCACCTTCACCAGTTTGGGCAGGATGGCTGGGAGTGCGATGGAGGCACAAATCAACAGCCAGATACCCGATGGAATGGACATTGATGAGTTGGCAGATAGCGAAGAATTGCACCAACCCAAGAAGGCGGATATCCGTCGGCATTATGTGTTTGACCTGTACCGCTTCTACCACATCTATCCTTATAAGTACCAGTTCGTCAATCCGTTCCAACAGTTGAAAGAGCATCCTGTGACGCCTTTCAGCAATCCTTGGTTGGAGGAACT
Organism: Bacteroidaceae bacterium; assembly: GCA_017614895.1. GTDB lineage: Bacteria > Bacteroidota > Bacteroidia > Bacteroidales > Bacteroidaceae > Minthosoma. Next base: position 9,248 of record JAGAAZ010000115.1, read on the forward strand.
GATGGCAAACGATCAGGAGGAACTGGCACAGTATGCCGACTTCCTGATGCGGAAGGAGTTTTATCAGTCGGCACTCGACCTCTTCACCACCATCGCTGATAATGAGTTTGACCCGGAACTGGCCAGCATCTGGCAGAAGATTGGTTTCTGTCATCAGAAGTTGAACCATACGGAGGATGCCATCCATGCCTATACAGTTGCCAACAGCATCAAGCCAAACTCGAAGTGGACACTCAGCCACCTCGCCATGCTCAGCTACCATTCGGGCAAGATGGAGGATGCCGCCAAGTATTATCACGAACTCTTGGAAATCAATCCTGAAAGTCTGAAATACCTGATGAATTCGGCACAATCGCTGATGCAATGTGACAGATATGAAGAGGCGCTACCCTTGTTGTATAAGGCTTCCTTCCTGGACGAGGAGTCGCCTTCGGTCAAGTTGCAATTGGCTTGGTGCCTGGTGGTCAATGGCAAAAAGGACGATGCTTTAAAACTATTCAATGGATTGAAGACGGAAGGGGCCATGTTGCAAGAGGAATCTATGATAGTAGGACTGATCACGCTCATGGAGGGGAAGACAATGGAAGCCTATAAGTTCCTGTCTGTCTTTATCAATGACAGCAACAAGCGTGATTTCATCCAAAAGGGCGAGACGCTCTGCCAGCATCAATTGCTTGACCGCCCCACCCTTACCCTCTTTATAGACGCATTGATGCTTCACATTGATTAAATCTCCCATTATTCTACATTTCAACGACTTAAAATCCTCAGAACTATGCAGAACGGCACACTATACTTGCAACGTCTCCGTCAGCTCTTGCAGATGGAATACGACGAAGAGAAGGAGGAGTTTCGTGTGCAGTCGGAGAAGATGGGCATCAAGCGAAAGATTCATCGTGGTATCTGCTGGTACCCTGTCGAGGCAGGACGCAGTTATTACAATTCTTTGAATCAGTTGGTCGTTGAAATCGTCAAGAAAGACCATGATGAAACGGATGAGGACATTGAACATCTGTTTGAGTATGGCAAGCCTGTGCAGTTCTTTTCTTTCAACGCTCAATATCTCAACGACGACATCAAGAATCAGTCCGACATCAAATATTTCTCATTTTCATCGATGGTTTCATACGTTGATGGCGACAAAATGGTGGTGACACTACCCTCTTCCCAAGCCCTGATTGATTTGCAGAATGCGACGAACTTGGGTGTGCAGCTCTACTTCGATGAGACCTCTTACAAGACGATGTTTCATGCGCTGGACGATGTCATCAATGCCAAGAACAACCGACTGGCTGATTTGCGTGACATCTTTGCTGGACAAATGAAACCTGAGAAGCGCACGTTCACCCCTATGCAGTTCCCTTGGCTGAACAAGACGCAGGAACAGGCTGTGAACGAGGTGTTGTGGGCAAAGGATGTGGAAGTGGTGCATGGTCCTCCAGGAACAGGAAAGACCACCACCCTTGTCGAAGCGATTTATGAGACGCTGCATCGGGAAACGCAGGTGCTGGTGTGTGCACAAAGCAATATGGCTGTCGATTGGATCAGCGAGAAGCTCGTGGATCATGGGGTGCCTGTTCTGCGTATTGGCAATCCTTCTCGTGTGAATGACAAGATGCTGTCTTTCACCTACGAACGTAAGTTTGAGAGTCACCCGGACTATCCTGAACTTTGGAGCATCCGCAAGACGATTCGCCAAATCAAGGAGAACCGCAAGCGTGGTGACAATGTGCATCAGAAGATAGCCCGTCTGAGGGATCGTGCTGCTGAGATAGAAATGACTATCAATGCCCAACTTTTTGATGAGGCACGTGTGGTGGCATGTACCTTGGTGGGCTCTGCAAATAAACTGTTGGTGAGGCACAAATTTTCCACCCTATTTATTGACGAAGCAGCACAGGCGCTGGAGCCTGCATGTTGGATTGCCACAAGGCGTGCCTCACGTGTCATCCTGGCAGGAGACCACCAGCAACTTCCACCCACTATCAAGTGTTACGAAGCGATGAAACAAGGACTTGGTAAGACGCTGATGGAACGTATCGTGGAAAATCAGCCAGAGGCTGTCACGTTGCTCAAGGTACAATATCGCATGAACGATGCCATCATGAAATTCTCTTCCGATTGGTTTTATCATGGTCAAGTGGAGTCGGATGCGAGTGTGCAGCATCGTTCTGTGCTTGATTTCGAACATCCTATCCAATGGATTGACGGCAATGAGATGTTGCAACAGGTAAATGAGGAATTGAAAGAGGAAGAGAAGCTGAACATCGATTTCACGGAACAATTTATAGGTGAGAATCATGGACGCATCAATAAGGCAGAAGCGGAACTGGTGCTCTCCACTCTCAACAACTACATCAGTAAAATCGGCAAAGAACGTTTCCTTTCTGAACGACTGGATGTAGGCATCATTTCACCCTACAAAGTGCAGACACAATACCTACGTCAGCAAATCCGCAAACGTGAGGAGTTTCGACCCTTCCGTCAGGTCATCAGTGTGAATACTGTAGATGGCTTCCAAGGTCAGGAGCGTGACATCATCATCATCAGTCTGGTACGCAGCAATGACAATGGACAGATCGGTTTCCTGTCAGACCTAAGACGCATGAATGTCGCCATGACTCGAGCTCGCATGAAGCTCATCATCTTTGGCGACAAAGCAACTCTCCAACATCACGCATTCTATCGGAAACTCATCCAATATGTGGACGAGGTGACGAAGGAGTAATCTATATGGGTTTGTTAATGAACTATTCCTCTTCTTTTCAATTCAGTCAGCGTCACACTATCCTCATATGAGCGTATATGTGAACCATGCGCAATCTGATACACTCTATCAGGAGTTGTACCACACATGTCAGAGATAGTCTCATAGGCAAGTGCATGAGAAGACTTTCTATACGGATGCAGCGCAGAGCTGACTTTCATAATGATAAGATTGGATAAGCTCATGTTCTTCAGAGCAAGCTTTAAGTGAATAAGTGATAATAATTAGTTAGTAGCGCCTACGGGAATCGAACCCGTGTTCCATGCGTGAGAGGCATGTGTCCTAGCCGCTAGACGAAAGCGCCTTTTTCGTTTGCGAGTGCAAAGGTACGACCTTTTTCCGACATACAAGCATGAAATCCTGTTAAAGGATGTTAATTGGCGTGATTTTTCTTCATTGATGCCAGTTTCTCGTATCGATGGCAAAAGACGGTATAACAAATGATGCCAATAGCAGTCATGATGATGCCTGGCATAGCGGTGTAGTTATAGGTGTATCCTTCAGCCAATGGAATGCCTCCCAAGTAAGCTCCAACAGCATTGCCAAAATTGAAAGCGAGCTGCACCATGCAACCAGCCAACAGATCCCCACCCTTACTGAATCGGAGCAGGAGTAGTTGTTGGGGTGAGCCCACTCCAAACAGACAGAATGTGGTCATACACATCAGCACCACGCTGAGCCAGGCAATGTGACTGAACAAGAAGATGCTCAGAAGACTGATGAACATGATGATCTGTAGCAATCGGCCTGTATGTCCTGGCCCAATTTTGTCACTGAGTACGCCTCCAGTCAGGTTGCCCACCACCATACCAGCTCCAGCAATGACAGACATGAGTGGAAGGAGAGTGACACTAATACCCGAATGGTCGGTGAGCAATGGTGCATAATAGCTGAAATAGCAGAAGATGCCGCCGTTGCCAAGCAGCGTTGCTGCAATCAACAGCCAAGGAGCAAGCGACTTCAGGAAACGGAATTGTCCCCTCGCACCAATATCTGGCAAAGCATCCATAGAGGGAATGAAACGCCAAATGGAGAGCAAGGTGGCAAGTCCCCAAAGGGCACTAAATATAAAGATGTATCGCCATGATGCCACTTGGCAGATGAAGGTGCCAAACGGAATGCCGATAAGGTTTGCTACAGACATGCCCGAACACATGATGGCAACAGCTGTAGCCGATTTCCTTCCATTTGACAAGCGGTCGGCAATGATGCTGGCTACACCAAAGTAAGCTCCATGTGGCAAGCCTGCTATAAAGCGCATAGCAAGCATGGTGTAATATTCTGGAGAAAACGCCATCGCGACAGAAGCCAGAAAATAGACACACATGAGGAGAACAACTATCTTCTTCAACCGCCACGTACGCATGAATGCCACCATCAGCGGAGCACCCACACACACGCCCAAGGCATAGCTGGAAATGAGATGTCCAGCCTCTGCGATGCTCACGCCAAAATCTGCTGCAATGAACGGCAATATCGCCATCATCACAAACTCTGTCACACCCAATCCGAACGTGCCCAACGCCAATGTCACCAACGCTTTCTTCATATCAACCCATGATGAGGAGTTGCAAAGGCAACTTAAATCATTCCTTTAGCTTTTAACCACAAAAGCATCTGATAACTCCATGACTCTGTCGTAGTTTTACCTGTCTCGGGCATCAACTCATAAGGGCCGTTACCATCGCCATACATGTGCAGTTCGGCATTGGCTCCAGCCTTTTTCCACTCCATGAAGAGAGCCACAAGACCTGCTGCCACATTAGGGTGGTCAGCACGAGTCATAATCAACAAGGGAGGAGCGTCAGCAGGGACAGTTACAGGCATCAACGAAGGACCATAATTGGTGCAGAGAAAATTGGGGCGTTCAATGGCTGTTGCAGACATTGTGGCAGCGATGGCTACACCGCCACCGGCTGAGAAGCCAAGATAACCAATCTTATCCTTATTGATATGCCATTCATCGGCATGTTCCCTCACCATACGGATAGCTGCGTTGGCATCCAAAGCTGCCAAACGGATAATAGAGTCCCCCTGAGGATTATGCATCGGATTGGCATCAGCCTGAGGAAAACGATCCGGGTGCGTCACGTCAACCATCGGAGGCATCTGTGCCCCCTGTGGCATCTGACCGCCACCCTTGTTCAGATGATAACGCAGACCGATGGCAGCAATACCACGTTCATTCAGGAACGAAGCCATCTTGACCACATCACTCTCCCACGAGAGCCATCTCATGGCACCTCCAGGACAAAGTACGATGGCACAGCCATTAGCCACTTCCTGCTTGGGTAGATAAACCTCGATGATGGGCTTGTCCTTTTCGCTCATTGAACTGTCGCCCGTAGGAAGAGCGTATTGTTTCTGTGCCCATAATGACATAGGTACAGATAACAGACATAAAAGTACGAATTTCTTCATGTTGATGAGTCTCCTATAATTATTCTCCAATAATGGTTACTACTAGTTTTCTTGCCCCACCATAATTCCTGTATTCACAAAAGTATATTCCTTGCCACGTGCCCATGTTCAAGTGTCCATTGGTGATAGGAATGGTGATGCTCACACCACTCAGTGTTGACTTGGCATGAGCAGGCATATCATCAGCACCCTCTAATGTGTGCTCGTAGTAAGGTTGGTTCTCTGGAACTAAGCGATTGAAAATGGTTTCCATATCAACACGCACATCAGGATCGCAATTCTCATTGATGCTCAGTCCACAACTCGTATGCTTCGTGAAGATGTTGATGATACCAGTCTTGGGCAACTTGGGCAACTGACTCAGTATCTCACTCGTCACAAGATGGAAGCCCCTCGACTTGGGTTTCAATGTTATTTCTGTTTGCTGTATCATATCTACAGATTATATTCTTCATTCTTTGGGCAGATGGACAGTTTTTCGATACCCCATTCCTGTCACATGACAAATCAGTTTACCTTCTTGATTTGTCACACGCACCTCTATTGCTGGAATCTTGTGGTGATCAGCAACCATGACGGCCTCAGCCATCAGGTGATCCCCTTCTTTGGCACTCGCCACATACATGATGCTGTTGCTGATGCCGAACGTGAGCTGTCCTTGTGAATTCATCAACGCAGCAATCGCTAAATCTGCCAATGTGAACAAGGCGCCACCCTGACAGACATTTCCACCATTCAGGTGCTCATTCGTCACGGTCATCTCTGCCACAGCATGTTGGTCATTCACCTCTGTAATCTTGCAACCAGCGTTGGCTGCAAAACGATCCGTACGATTCAGTATTTCTGCTATATTCATTGCTTCCTTTTCTATAAAACACTAAAATATGGGTACAAATTTAAGAATTATTCTATGATTATTCATACCTTTGTACTCACTTTTATGAAAGTTTGCCGTCAAACACGGTCGATTAAATATAAATTGACATACAAAGAAGAAAAGAAATGAATACAATTTTTGCCAAACTGATAGCGAAGGCGACGGGTATCAGCGAACGACAAGTGGCTGGTACTGTGGGGTTGTTGGAAGAGGGATGCACCATTCCTTTTATCAGCCGATACAGAAAGGAAGTGACAGGTGCGCTCGATGAGGTGCAAGTGGCCAGTGTGAGTGATCAGTTAGAGAAGTTGAACGAGTTGGCGAAACGCAAGGAGACCATCCTGAAGACTATTGAAGAACAAGGGAAATTGACCCCCGAACTGAAGACACGTATCGAAGGTTCGTGGGACAGCACAGAACTCGAGGACATCTACTTGCCCTTCAAGCCCAAGCGCAAGACACGCGCAGAGGTGGCTCGACAAAAAGGATTGGAGCCACTGGCAACCTTCCTGATGTTGCAGAATCCGAATGCCGATGTGGAGAAGAAGGCGAAGGAGTTCGTGAACAAGGAAAAAGGTGTGACAAGCATCGAGGAAGCCATACAAGGTGCACAGGACATTATTGCAGAACAAGTGAGCGAGAGTGAGGAGGCAAGGAATATTGTACGTTTCAATTTCAAGAAGGATGCTGTCATCACTTCCGTAAAGGTAAAAGCAAAGGTCAAGACAAAGGAGGAAGAAGAGGATTGGGAACAGAAGGCGCAGAAATATCGCGACTATTTCGACTTTTCCGAGAAGCTCGCCAAGTGTGCCTCTCACCGTCTATTGGCGATGCGTCGTGGGGAAGCTGAGGGCATCCTTCGCGTGAGCATCAGTGGTGATGATGAGCGATGTCTTGACCGACTGGACAGACAATTCCTTCACAATTCCAGCAAGAGTGCCGAACTCGTATGGGATGCCATTGAGGACGGCTTCAAGCGACTGCTCAAGCCCAGTATTGAGACGGAGTTTGCCAATCTCTCCAAGGAACGTGCCGACCAAGAGGCCATCCGCATCTTCGTGAAGAACCTGGAACAACTGCTTATGTCGCCCCCATTGGGCCAGAAGCGTGTCTTGGCTCTCGACCCTGGTTTCAGAACGGGCTGCAAGGTGGTGTGTCTCGATGCAGAAGGCAACCTGCTCCACAACGAAGCCATCTATCCCCACCCTCCCAAGAACGAACGACGTGCTGCTGCGGATAAGTTGTGGACACTCACCAAGCAATATAAGATTGAAGCCATCTCTATCGGCAATGGAACAGCCAGCCGAGAGACAGAAGAATTTGTGCGCTCCTTAGGTCTTCCCAAGGATATCCAAATCTTTGTGGTGAGTGAAGATGGTGCCAGCATCTACTCCGCTTCGAAGGTGGCACGAGAAGAGTTCCCTGATTACGATGTGACCGTACGAGGTGCAGTCAGCATCGGTCGTCGCCTCATGGATCCCTTGGCTGAGCTGGTGAAGATTGACCCCAGCAGCATTGGTGTGGGACAATATCAGAAAGACGTGGATCAGAAGGAACTGAAGCACTCGCTCGACCAAACGGTAGAACTTTGTGTGAACAAGGTGGGCGTGAATCTGAACACGGCTAGCAAGCACCTGCTCACCTACATCTCTGGTCTTGGTCCTGCTATCGCACAGAACATCGTGACCTACAGGGCTGAGAATGGTGCCTTCACCTCACGCAAAGACCTGTTGAAAGTGCCTAAATTAGGTCCGAAGGCTTATGAACAGGCGGCTGGATTCTTGCGTGTAAGTGGTGGAAAGCAACCTCTGGATAATAGTGCTGTACATCCTGAGAGTTACCCTATCGTAGAACGGATGGCCCAAGACCAACATTGTACGGTAGCAGAACTGATGACCAACAAGGAAGTACGCAACCGCATTGACATTCACCAATATGTAACTGACAAGGTGGGACTCCCTACCCTCGAAGACATTATGCAGGAACTGGACAAACCTGGTCGTGATCCTCGACAGCAACTCGCTGTGTTTGAGTTCTCCAAAGATGTGAAGGAACTCGAAGATGTGCAGGTAGGCATGATTCTTCCAGGCATCATCACCAACATCACCAATTTCGGATGCTTTGTCGATGTGGGTGTCCACACCAAAGGACTTGTCCACATCAGCGAATTGGCTGACCATTTTGTGAAAGACCCCTCAGAGGAAGTGCAACTGCATCAGCACGTCAACGTACGTGTCATCGGTGTGGATTTGCAGCGAGGCAGAATGCAACTCAGTATGAAAGGCATGTAAATCATGAATCGCTTATGAAGGTAATTGTATCCAATGAGATTGAGCGGATATGCCCTGAGTTTGTGGGGGCATGTCTGGAGGCAGAGGTGGTCAACACACCATACAATGAAGCGTTGTGGTCAGAAATTGAAACATTGGGAGAAAAGTTCCGTGAGGAATTGACCACAGAGTCATTGAAGGAGCTGACCAGCATTTCTGCAACCAGAAGGGTGTATCGGGCATTCGGCAAAGATCCGTCAAGATACCGTCCTGCTTCTGAGGCACTGATACGTCGTGTGTTGCAGGGAAAGGAACTGTACCAGCGTGACACATTGGTTGACTTGGTGAATTTGGCTTCCATCGCCTATGGTTACAGCATCGGTGGCTTCGATGCTGACAAGTTTGTAGGCGATACGCTCACCTTGGGTATCGGACGTGAGGGTGAACCATACGAGGGTATTGGAAGAGGAATGATCAACATTCAGGGACTTCCTGTTTATCGTGATGCTTTGGGAGGTGTAGGCACTCCTACCAGCGATAATGAGCGTACTAAGATGTCGCTGGAGACTCGTCACCTGGTGGTGCTTATCAATGGCTATGATGGCAATGAACAGCGAGTAAGGGAGAATGCGGAGTATATACAAACGCTGCTCAGAAAATACGCCCAAAGCGATGGAGGGAATTACTTTATTTATTCTCCCCAAGGACGATAAAACCTCAAATCAGTTACCACTCATAATCCTCCACATAGCTGTCAAAGTGCACCTCTTCGTTCTAACAGCCTCTCAATAACCTGCCTCTGCTGCACAATACTCAACCTTTGTTTGAAAAAAAGTTTGAGAAAAGTTTGGAGGATAATGAAAAAAGTGGTTAATTTGCAATCGAAAGAGTGTCATGCACACTATTGTGATGTGCTTGGATGTCCTTCACGGTAAGATCTCAGAAGATTATGGGAAAGAAAGAAGAAATGATTATCAGCAAGCTTCGTAGTACGGCAAACTCAGTTGTACCAGAAGGAGGAGAAGTGTGGCTCTATGGGTCACGCGCCCGTGGTGATGCTCATAAAGATTCTGATTGGGATTTGCTCATTCTGCTCAATCAATCATCTATCACAACAGAGGATGAAGAGAATATCGCCTATCCTTTTGTGGTTGAAGGTTGGAAAAACGACATGGCAGTTAGTCCACAATTATACACTTTTGAGGAATGGAAACATCGCTCTTTCACTCCCTATTACAAGAATGTGGAACATGATAAATTGTTGATACGATGAGTCTAAAAGAAGAAGAACGTATTATTTCTCAGAAAGCCTCTTATTCTTGTCGCCTATTGAATAAGGAAAGATAGGGATGAAGGAAATAACATCAAAGAGCCTGTGCGATGTGCACGGGCTCTTCTGTTGTAAGATGATGATTTTTCTGAAAATGTTTGGAGGTGTTGTAAATATGATTGTATATTTTCAACCGAAAACAACCTCAAGATGTTGTTGTATATGTCTAAAGAGACAAGGAGAAAAGGAGGATTACTTCTTCGCCTCGCTGATGAGCCACTTGATGTAGTTGTCGGAAACGTTGTCTATTTCTTCCTTGTCGTAAATGGTCAGCAGCGTCACGTCGGCATCGTCGCTCACCAGAATGGTCAGCGTCAGCACGCGGGCGCCACCGCTCTTGCCCTTGCCCTTCGAGCCGATCGCCATGCGAATCTTGCGCACACCGCCACCGAGGTCACTGCCCTGAAAGGGATTCTTCATGAGTTCCTTCTGGAAGGTATCCACATCGTCTATCAGAGAACGATACTTCTTGCTCAAGCGCTTAAACTGTCGCTTGAACTCATCATGAAGAGAAATCACTACATTCATTGGGCTTCCTCCATTCTAAGTTCTTGGATAAACTCGTCCAATGTCTGTAACTTGCGACCTTCGCGCTTAGCCTGCTCCACCTCTTTCAATGCGCGAGTCAATGTTTCCTTCACATATGCCTTCTGCTGTGCAGTCTTTGTGTCCTCGATTGGTTCGACAAGCTTGTCCGCCAACCATTTGCGATTTCTCTGTGAAAGTGATAAGCCCTGGATGTACGTCCATAGGTTGTTCATTGCTACTGTTGTCATAATCCTAACGTGTTTAGTTTCGGTGGCAAAGGTAGTACAAACCGAATGAAAAACCAAATTTTTTTGAGCTTTTCTGAGGTGCAGCCTATCTTCAACGAAGTTAAAGGCACCACTTTTGTGGTTAAATAATTAATAAATGTGGAAATTATTTGGAGAAGTTGGGAAAAGGATATGACCTAAATAAAGAAAACGTAAACATCTATTCGTAAGAAATACCCCCCTCCTACGAGACTGTGACGCTGATGGGTGAAACCATCAACAAACCTCTGAGAACACATTATTTCTCAGAAAGCAATTAGAAAGTCGTTATTGGTGTGATGAGCAGTTACCACTCATAATCCTCCACATAGCTGTCAAAATGAACTTCTTCGTTCCATCCTGCCTCTCGGAAAAAGCTACGGACTTCTTCTTGAACGGCAGGAGGAATGAGGCGTGCTCCCCTACGATATTCAAAATAATAGGTTCGGCAATGCTTGCCAATAATCTTTTGGCGCACGAATGGCTCCACTCTGCGAGGCATATCAGCGTTAAAGATATGCATCATACCCTTCGCAAACTTCACCTTCTTCCTACTGCGGAATTGTGAACAATGCTCCGTAGCCACATCCTGATAGTGCGGATTGACACAACGATAAGTACTCTTGGTGTCAGGCATCTGCTGACCCACCAGAAAATGTAGGCAATGCCCCTTTAAAGGACAATGTTCTGCAAAGCAAACGGTGTAGCCGTCCTCGGCTTTCTCTCTGAATATCTCATGTTCTGTCATAACTGTAAACATCTGTTTCATTAACTGCTGCAAAGATACAAACATTCGAGCAAACTGCCAAAGGAATACTAAGAATGTTTTAGTACGTCCTGAGCGCACTCTTGGTACGTATTGAGCGCACTTGCAGTACGCCTGGTGCGTACTATAACCGCCTAACCTACTCTTTTCAGCTATGTCCAGCAGTCTCTTAATAACCTGCCTTTGCTGATCAATACTCGTTCCTTATTTTTCAATAACCAGCCTCTGCTGCACAATACTCAGCCTCTGTTTGAAAAAAGTTTGAGAAAAGTTTGGAGGATAATGAAAAATGTTGTTAATTTGCAAACGTGTTCTTAGGGACACAAGACATATTGCTCATCTTCCCGTGAACGAACTGCGACCCCGAACAAGGAGAATTAACGAGCAAACCTATTATCGAAGGAGTATGCGCTTCCGCGCAGACTACTCCATTAGATAATAGAGGCTGTCGCAGGCCTGTTCACGGTAATGGTGGGTCTGCGCTTTTTTCTGCCCGATAATTAGTGCTGACTTCCAAATTGAAGAAAGAAAGTATTAATAAAAAAAGAATCATGAGTACAGAATTTATCATCGGAACAATTATTGGATTGATTGGTCTCATTCCTGTCATTTTTCAATTTGTCAAATGGGTAAAAAAAAGACACAATCTTCGTGACTTGATGACAAAGTTGGTTGATAACAATTTGTCGACTAAGGATCATAGGAAAGTTCTTAAGATGATGAACTTGAAAATTCTGCCTATGGGTAAGCACATTTCATCTGAATATATCAACAGCTTCGTTTTGAATAAGCGTGGTAAGGAGGCTGTCTTTACTGACTTGTGCATACAAAATGACTGGGAGCCAACCAAGGAACTGTGTGAGATGTTTATGAATGGTGATTATCCATCAATCAGGAAGAAGTATTGGGACATGAAAAATGTGCAACAGAAAAGAGAAGAGTCGACTGCTACTATTGTGAAAGAAGATGCCGTCTATACACAGCCAAAGGGAAAAGAGGTTGTTTATTTGTCGGAACTGCTTGAAGAGCGTTTCCCTGATTGCTTTAATCGATTGACTTCAATATTAAAAAAGCACAATGTTGAATATTGTCTGCTAAAAGGTACGAAAGACATTTGGTGTAGGGACTACATGCCTGTCCAAACAGAATCAGGCAAGTTGATTCAGTTCCGCTACGAGCCATCTTATCTAATAGGTAATAAAGAATGGGAAGAATCACGCTCTAACGTGCGAGAGGTCTGTCTGCAAAATGGGTTTGAGCCTATTTTTTCTAACATCAATCTTGATGGAGGAAATGTTTTGCTATGTTCTGGCCGGGCTATTGTTTCTGACAGAATCTTTACGGAGAATCCAGAATATACAGACAAAGAAAAACTTGTCAAAGAACTATCTGAATTGCTAGAAGCAGAAGTAATTATCATTCCAACTCAAAATGGTGACATGACAGGACATGCCGATGGTATGGTCCGCTTCATAGACCATGACACGATATTGGGTAACAATCGATCAGAGGAATATAAATATTGGACGAATGGTATTGAAAAAGTCTTGAAGGATTATAACCTCAAGTATATAGACGTGCCATTCTTCTATACCTATAAGGATTCGAAACATCCTGATCATGCCATCGGTGTTTACGTTAATTATTTAGAAGTAGGCAATCTGATAGTCCTTCCTATTTTTGAGGTCGAAGGGAATAAGGATGCTGAAGCTATCGCAGCCTTTAAACAGATATTCCCTGACAAGGTAATTGAAACTGTCAATTTTAACGATGTCGCGCTTGAAGGCGGAGTTTTAAATTGCACGACATGGACTTATTTTGAAAATTAATCATCTTACTATAATAATATGAATATGTCAGATTTAATCTCGGGCTACTTTGTCTATTCATTAGTTGCGGTAGCATTATTTGTCATTGTCGGTGGAGGTTTTTATCTTTTATTACGTCCATTGTATTTATGGTACTTCAAGATTTACACGATTGAATCAGAATTAAAAGAGAATAATGCATTATTAAGGGACATCCTTGAAGAATTAAGGGAAAGAAATATTAATACACCATCTTCTCAGCAACCCAAGGAAGACTATAGTAAATATATGCCAAGGTAAATCATCTCGGTGACACGGGGACAGTTCCCTGTCACGTAATTTGGATGAAGTCATTGATTTGAAAAACCATTCTCCATTTATTGTTTAGTTATCCTTGCAAGATTTTCCGAGTCTCTTTTCTGGCCTCTTTCCAACGTGGAAAATACTTGTCCATCACCTTTTAGAGGATGAATACCTATCTCCTCTGGGTCAGGAATATTGTTGCCGTTTTTGTCACCATCATAAATCAGATAAATCGCCTGTTCACACTTATTCTGACTGAACAAGTCCATATCTTGGTTCTTATAGCAGGTAGTTATAAGCCGTTTCAGCCCCAAGAACTCAAAGTTATAGGCAAAATATGTGAAGAAGTTTGACACACGCGGGTCATCGCAGTTGCACAATACAGTCTTCCCTCGGAAATGCTCCCGATAGTGTCGCAGTTCATTATTGATGTCCTCCAACTGCGTGTAGAACTCATCCTTCTTTGCTTCTTTTGCAGCATTTAGATTCTTGTTAGCCATAGATTGATAGTTTTAGGTTAGCATCGACTATCAATCACGCTATAACGCAAAAAAGTGTGATGCACCTTTTGCGTTCAGCTCTGAGGTAGCGTAGGAAGGGAACCTCAACTCCTTAACAAGTATGCACCACACCTAAGTGTAAGTGCATTCCTATCATTAAGGAGTGAAAGATGTCCTATTACAACACCTCATCACGTATTATCTCGTTGCGTTTTTATTCCCAATAAGTTTCCTACGCTTTTGGCTGAACGCGAAATAATAGCGAATGCTTTATTATAATCCGGGATTTCTCCCCCGAACCGATGGCAAAGGTAGAGAAAACTTTGGGAACCACAAAGCATTTTCCCATTAAATCTCAAAAAATATTTTTGGATATGGGAAAAAGTGTGTATCTTTGCCGCGTCATTCAATAAACAACAAAGAATATGGAAGCTATAACTTTTAGCCCAGCACAGGTGCATGTGTTCAACTTGGTGTCGCACATCAAGACCAGTTTGGGTTTGGAGCAGCTGAGAAAGCAACTGGCGGCATTTTATGCTAAGCAGGTGGATGAGGAGATGGATCAACTTTGGGAAAGTGGAAAGTTTGACCAGAAGAAGCTTGACGAATTGCGTGGTTCCCATTTCCGCACTCCTTATAATAAGTAGAAGTTTATGAAGACAAGGCTTGTCGAAGAATAGTTGCTTTTTAACTGATATATCATTCGCCGAGGCATCAATTGATGTTTCGGTTTTTTGTGGTATAAGTGCCAAAATGTCAGCAAGATATGTAAGCATGAGGACTGGCATCTTTTTTATTTTGATTTGTCAGGGCACGCTTATTTTTCGCAAAGGCAGGTTATTTGGAAATAAGGGTGCGTTATTGCAAAATAAGGCAGGGTTATTGGGGAAAGGATTTCTCCCCCCCCCATGCCGTAATATAGGCTTCGCTGCTTTCTCTAAGCTCTATGTGCTCTCAGCACTCGCTAAAGAATTTTGGTGTATAAAGGGTCATTTTTAGCTTCCGGAATGCGAGTTGTGAACTCAATTACCTTAGCTGAAAAGCGGGAAATACTGTCAGTTGATGCCTGAAATAGCCCCTTTGACTCCTCAAAATAGCCCTTCAAGACCTCATTTTGGGGGTATTCGTAGGTCTCACAACTGGCAAAAATGAGGGTGGATAGCATCAGACATAGACAAAACAGAGCCCTC
>JAGAAZ010000116.1 GCA_017614895.1 Bacteroidaceae bacterium
CAAAATCGAAGTCAAAATCACCGAAGAAGGCCGGTTGGATAAAGTCATCCAATTCGCGACGCTCCTTCTTGGTCGGACGTCCTGTACCCCGTGCCCTACCGACAAATCCACTGATGCGGTTCATTTCCAATAGTTCAAGCTGATCGGGAGCCGTCACATTCTCCATCACTTCTGGCACAAGTTTAGCACCCACACGGTTTTGAATAGCTTTCAACACCTTGAAGGCATAGGTGATGGGAGGTTTGCGCACTTCAATGATGTCACCCTCCTTAATCATTTTCGATGCTTTCTGCTTCACACCCTCCATCGTGATGCGTCCGTTCTTGCAGGCATCAGCTGCGATGGAACGGGTCTTAAAGATACGTGCCGCCCAAAGCCATTTGTCCAATCGCGCTTCCATCGTTCTATTTCTTGTTATACTGATTCATCGTACGTTCGAGCCCCTGCAGACAAAAACTCTTTATCATTTCGCCCACATAGTCAAATTTCTCTTCGATGACCCTGTTGTCCTCATCGCTGAACTTCCCCAACACAAAGTCCACTTGCGCACCCTTCGAAAACTCATTGCCGATACCACACTTGATACGGGCATAGTTTTGGGTCATCATACAAGACTCTATGTTTTTCAGTCCGTTATGACCTCCAGCGCCACCACTTCCACGCATACGAATTTTACCAACAGGAAGACTCAAATCATCCACAATAATCAGAATACGCTCCACAGGAATCTTCTCTTGCTGCGCCCAATAACGCACTGCCTGTCCAGAAAGATTCATGTAGGTGGAAGGCTTGAGGAGGGTGAGTTCAGCATTCTTCACACGGGTCTTGGCCACAAAGCCGTATCGCTTGTCTGCCCATTCTGCACCCTGCTTTTCGGCAAAGGCATCCACCACTCGGAAACCAATGTTGTGGCGTGTTCCCACATACTCAGAACCTATGTTTCCAAGACCAACAACCAAATACTTCATACTGTTATCTACCGTTTCGGGCTTCTTCTTCCGAAACCAATTGAGCAACCACATAATAATAATATAAAAGAGAGTGTACCAAGGGTCTGACGACCGCCGATACACCCTCATAGGATTTGTTTCCGTAAGGATTATTCTTCTGTTTCAGCCTCAGCAGCAGCGGCACGAGCGGCACGAGTCATACGAACAGCACATACGACCACTTCCTTAGAAGTGACAATTTCAAGACCTTCGTAAGAGAGTTCGCCCACCTTCATAGACTTACCGAGTGCGAGGTTAGTCACGTCGATGTCAAGTGTGTCAGGGAACTGAGTGTAGAGAGCCTTCACAGCCAACTTGCGAACGTTGAGCGCAAGTTTACCACCGGCACGTACACCTTCAGCAAGACCGTTGAGCTTCACAGGAATCTCGAACACAACAGGCTTGTCCTCTGTAATCTGATAGAAGTCAACGTGAACAGGACGATCTGTCACGAAGTCACACTGGAGATCCTTCAGAATTGCCTTAACAGCCTTTCCATCCACCACGAGATTCACGATATACACATTAGGAGTATAAAGAAGTTTAGCCAATTCCTTCTCAGATACCTGGATTGACTTTGCAACGGGAAGACCATTCTCACCCTTCTCCACACCATAGAAAACTGCTGGAATCTGACCAGCACGACGAAGGTCACGACTTGCCTTCTTACCATACTCAGTACGAGCCTGAGCGTTGATAGTGATTTCTTTCATTTTTTTAATTTTTGTGTTACTATAAATTAAGTTTGTTGATAAGCTTAATTCGCCATCACACGATGCCCTCCACGATTGTGGGGCTTAATGTGTTGCCCAAAAAAGCGGCACAAAGGTACAACTTTTGCCGAACGTGGCAAAAGTTTTTCCCATAAATTTCTTGTTATGTTTAAGATTTGGAACTTTTCTCTTCAGAAACAGTGTCATATCGACACTTTTACTGATCAGAAAATGTCCTTCACCTTATCAAGGAAACTCTTCTTTTCGGTAGTTTCTTCAACGGATTCTTCAACCGAAGCGGCAGCCTCTTCCACAGCAGGAATTTCTGCGGATACGGAAGCCTCCTCAACAGTAGGAGACACAGCAGGAGCATTGCCCTTAGCCACTTCCAAAGTTTTCATCAACGCGTCAACGAACTTCTCATAATCTTCCTTATAGAGGAACAGCTTATGCTTCTCGAACACGAAGCGAGGGTTATCCATCGTACCCTCATTAATTTTCTTACTCTCCGTAATGGCAATGTAGCGGTCGCCATTTCTGCTCTGCTTCACATCAAAATAATAGATGCGCTTGCCCGCCTTGATACTCTCAGAGTAAACCAAGTCTTTTTCTGTATCACCCATATTATCTTTATTATTATGTATGTAAATTCATAAATTTGCTACAAAATTGTTACTTTTTTTTCGTTTACACAAGATTTTAAGCTGTTTTTTTCATTTTTACGCAATCATTCCCTCAAAAAAGCCTCTTTTTTCAAAGAAAATCCTTAAATTTGCACTCAAATTAACTACAACTTCAAACAAAAGCAAGAGACACAAAAAAATAGTATCAATACAAAAAGAAACACACAAAAAAAGAGTTTTTTGACTTATGATTAACCGCACACTTATCCGTCTGAAAATTGTACAGCTCATTTATGCTTTCTACCAGAATGGTGGGAAAAACATAGACACGGCCGAGAAGGAACTTCTTTTCAGTCTCTCCAAAGCATACGATCTCTACAACTACATGCTGCTGCTCATTGTCAGCGTGTCGCGCTACGCCTTTGAGGATGTAGAGCATCAGGAGCAAATGAACCGTGTCGGTCACCTCAACAAAATGGTCAGTCATCGCTTTGCCGACAACCAGTTTGCTGCACAGCTAGAAAACAACAAGCAGCTGCAGGAGTTCGTTGACGCCAAGAAGAAATCTTGGAACAACGACATCGACTATATCAAGAAGCTTTATGCCGATATCCTTCAAAGCGAATATTATAAAGAATACATGGCGCTGGAGAAGGTCACATATAACGATGACCGAGAGCTATGGCGCAAGCTCTACAAGAATATCATCATGAAGGATGAACGCATTGATGACATTCTTGAGGAACAGAGCCTCTATTGGAACGATGACCGTGAGGTGGTGGACACCTTCGTGCTCAAGACCATCAAGCGTTTCGATCCAGCCAATGGCGCGAATCAGGAACTCGTTCCCGAATACAAGGACATCGAAGATCAAGAGTTTGCCATCCGCCTGTTCCGACGCACCATCATGAACGACGAGTACTATCGCACCCTTATTAGCCAAAGCGTCAAGAACTGGGAGTTCAACCGCCTCGCCTACATGGATGTCATCATCATGCAGATTGCCGTAGCAGAACTGCTCAGTTTCCCACAGATACCCGTATCAGTTACTATCAACGAATACGTCGAAATCGCCAAGTGGTACAGTACACCAAAGAGCGGCGGCTACGTCAACGGCATCATCGATGCTGTGGCGAAGAAGCTCAAGAAGGAAGGCAAGCTCTCTAAGGCGTGACACATTATATTATATATAGGGTGTTATATCGGGATAATGGGATAACGAAATGAAGTAAAACGTGATATTGAAATAAAAACTGAAACACTATGTTTACATTGATTCAAGCAGCACAAGGTGCTACAAAGGGCGGCTTCGACTGGAGCATGATCATCATGATCGTTGCCATGTTCGCCATCGTCTATTTCTTCATGATCAAGCCACAGCGCAAGCGTCAGAAGGAAATCGAGAACTTCCGCAAGGGACTTGCCATCGGCAGCAAAGTCATGACTGCCAGCGGCGTGCACGGCGAAGTGAAGTCACTCAACGAAGGTGAGTCCTACCTCACTATTGAAATCGCCAAAGGCGTCACCATACAGATAGACCGCAACTACGTCTATGCTGAAGGAACCCAGCAGCCTCAGTAATGAGAGGTATGAGGTGAGAGGTATGAGCGTATGCTGACCGACTTCGTCAAAGTGTTATCTAGGAGATTGCGATTGATTAAATTCGACCGCAATCTTCCTGTGTTCCTCCTGTTCCTCGGACTGTCCACCATCTTCTGGTTCTTGCAGACCGTTCAGGAGAACACCGAAGTGATCCTCACCTATCGGCTCATCATCGAAGACATGCCCAACGACGTCGTCTTCACGGGCGATATGCCTAACGAAATCAACGTTACCTACACCAGCAAAGGCTGGAATGCCTTCTACTACAAATTCATGCGAAACGACGACCCTGAACTTGTCATCAACTTCAAGGAAGTCAACCAGAAGTCAGGCAAAGTCATCATCGATGCCAACACCCTCAGACGTGCCGTCCTGCGCCACAAGCCGCAAGGCATGACCTACAAGGCCACCTCGCCTGCTAAAATTGAGACCTTCTACTCCAACGGACAGCACAAGCGTGTGCCCGTCCTCTTCAACGGACGCGTCACCACCACTGCTGGACGTTACCAGTGCGGCACCATTCTCTTGCCTGATTCCGTTGACATCTACGCCCCCAAGCACATCTATGGGAGCATCAACCACATCAAGACTGAGAACGTCACCTACACCGACCTCGAAGACACCCTCCAGACACGGCTCGCCCTACTCGTACCACGTGGCGCAAAAGCCATCCCCGACTCTGTCGATGCCAACATTTGCGTGGACATCTTCACAGACAAGACCCTGCAGGTGACCGTTTATAGCGAGAACGTGCCCCACAACAAGCTCATACGCACCTTCCCGCTCAAGGTCAGCGTCACCTTCCTGGTCAGTGCCACTCTCTACAACGAAATCACCGCCGACGACTTCCTGCTCGCCATCGACTATAACGAACTCAAGGCCGACTCCAAGCGATGCCGCGTGCATGTGCGCCAGAAACCGAAGAACATTCGCAACCTGCGCATCAGCCCGGAGACCATTGAGTACATCATAGAACAATCCAACGAATGATACGCATCGGCATTACAGGAGGCATCGGCAGCGGCAAGACCTATGTCTGCCAACTGCTCCAGCAGCGCGGCATCCCCGTCTATCATTGCGATGACGAAGCCAAGCGCCTTATGACCGAAAGCCCACTCATTCGCCGACGCCTCACACAGCTTCTTGGCGCTGACGCCTACACCCCAAGCGGACTCAATAAACCCCTCATTGCCCGCTACCTCTTTGCCGACCAGCGCCACGCTGAACGTATCAACCGCATCGTCCACCCCGTTGTCCGTCAGGACTTCCTCCTGTGGACAGAACAACAACAGGATGCACCCCTCGTCGTACAGGAATGCGCCCTCCTCTTCGAGTCTGGCTTCCAGGACACTGTCGATGTCACCGTCGAAGTCTATGCCCCACTCCACCTGCGTCTCCAACGCGCCGTCCAGCGCGACCAAGCCACCCCTGAGCAGATTCAAGCTCGTATGGCACAGCAGATGGACGAAGAGGAAAAACGGCGACGTGCTGACTTCTGCGTCCTCAACGACGGCACTGCCGACCTTGATGCACAACTCACCCAACTACTAGAACAAATTGCAAAACATTCAAATAAATTGTAAATAGTAAAATTGTAAATAATAAGATGATTAAGAAAATTCTCGCCATCTCAGGCAAACCAGGGCTTTACAAGCTCATCTCACGAGGCAACAAGAGCCTCATTGTTGAAACCGTCGATGAACAGAAGAAGCGCATCCCAGCCTTCGGAGCTGACCGCGTTGTGTCCCTCGGCGACATCTCCATCTACACCAACGACGACAGCGAAGTGCCCCTCGCCACCGTCTTCGAATCCATCAAGACCAACTACGGTGAAAAGCCACTTGATCTCTCCCCCAAGAAGGCTTCGCAGGATGACATCATCGCTTTCTTCACCAAGGTGCTCCCCAACTACGACACCGACCGTGTACGTGTTTCCGACATGCGCAAAGTCCTCTCTTGGTACAACATCCTCACAGCCGACGGCTATACTGAATTTGCGGCAAAAGATGAAGAGGAAAGCGAAGAAGGAGCTACAGAGAAATAAGTAATAGTTTTTACATAGACAACAAAAGGCTCTTGACAGACACACATCTCGTCAAGAGTCTTTTTCATTAACAGATGTTAAACTCTTTCCAAAATTTGGAAGGAAAGGGCAAAAACTATTACCTTTGCGGTGTCATACTTACTTAAGACACCTAAACGCAATATATTTATGATTGAAGTTCAAAACATTACATTCAGTTATAGCAGCAAAGGAACACCAGTTTTCGACAACTTTTGTCTGCAATTGGAGCAGAACAAAGTCTATGGTCTGCTCGGAGAGAATGGAACAGGAAAATCCACCCTGCTCTATCTGATGATGGGTTTGTTGCGTCCCAACAAAGGACACATCACAGTAGAAAAGGTTGACGTGAGCCGTCGCAAACGCACAACCCTGCAACAGATGTACATCGTGCCAGAAGAATTCGACCTGCCCCAGATGCGCTTCACTGATTATGTGGAGACTTACCGCCCCTTCTACCCTGCTTTCAGCGACGACATCCTCCGACGTTGCACGGAAGAGTTTCATCTGCCTCTCGATGCTCGTCTTGACCAACTCTCAATGGGCGACAAGAAAAAGGCACTGATGAGTTTTGCTTTAGCCACCAACGTGCCCTACCTGCTGATGGACGAGCCGACCAATGGGCTCGATGTGCCGTCGAAGAAGCAATTCCGTAAGGTCATTGCCACCACGATGACAGAGGAACGCACCCTCATCATTGCCACGCATCAATTGCACGATGTGGAGGCACTACTTGATCACGTGCTTATTTTGCAGCGTTCCCAACTCCTGCTCAATGCATCTGTCGCTGAGCTCTGCGAGAAATACACATTCGATGTTCGTCCTGAGGATGACCTCACCGATGAAGTGCTCTACACTGAGCGCACTCCACAGGGCAATGCCACCCTCTCTCTTCGCCAACCTAACGACGAAGAAACATCGCTTAACCTCGAATTATTGTTCAATGCCGTCACATCCATAAACAATCAAAACTAATGAAAACCTTTTCCAATATCCTCCAACTGTGGCGCTTCTATTGGCGCACAGAGAAAAAGTTATACTTGAGACTTTTCTTCATGTTCTGGGCGATCTTCCTCGTCAAGATAGCTGTTATCGATTTCATCTACATGCATGCCGATAGTGAAATATATGGCTGGACACACAACACCCTCCATACCTATATCTGTATGGGTGGCATCCTGATCACAGTCTCCCGTCTTTTCGATGCCATCCACCAAAAACAACGAGCCATCGACTTCCTCAGCCTGCCTGCCAGCAACGGCGAGAAATTCTTCTCTCGTTACCTCTTAGGAATTATGGGTGTTCCCCTCTTGGTCAATCTCGGTTTGTTGGCAGCGGCTTGTGTCGTTACCCTCGTGCTCAACACCATTGACGCCCTTCTTAGTCACCAACCATCAGGATGGGAAACCATTTTCAACTACTATTATGACCCTTACTCTTGGGTTGGATTCAGAGATGTCATCAAAGGCTACTATCCCGTCAGCACCTTTCTTGTTGTCACCATTTGGAATTATATCGTCTTATTGGCTTTCATTTCATTTTTTATTTGGTTCGGCATCGCTTTCCGCAAGGCTGGATGGGTTTATGCGTTCATTGCTATCTTTGCGAGTGCGGCACTGCTCGTGTTCTTCTTGGAAGTCACAGGAACAGGCAACCAACCGACACCACGAATAGCAATCTACATTTTCAAATATAGCTCCATCTTTTTCACCATCCTCTTCACCAACCTTGCCTACCACTCCTTCTGCCGAGCCCAGATAGTCAACCGTAAATTCTTCACCCTATGATTTACCAGAACGAAAGAGCCATCTACGTGAAGATTGCCGACCGCGTGTGCGACGACATCCTCTCAGGCAAGTATCAAGAGGATGAACGAGTGCCGAGTGTGCGCGAACTGGCCGCAGACTACGAGGTGAACACCAACACCGTCCTGCGCACCTTCGACATTCTCCAACGTGATGAGATCATTTATCAGAAACGTGGCATCGGCGTGTTCGTCTCACCAGGTGCACGCCACAAAATACGCATTGCCCGCAAACGCGAGTTCCGCCAGCACGAACTGCCTGAGTTCCTTCGCCGCCTCCGCCTCCTTGGGCTGACCATCGACGATGTGGTGAAGGCTTGGAACGAAGACTCTGAAGAAACCAATTCGTAATCGTTCCTGAACAATCAATAAATTGTTCTTGAACAATTATAAAAAAGTCCTTGAACAATTTGATAATCGTCCAAGGACTTTTATTTTATTCATGCGGAACTATTTAGATCCTCACCACAGACAAATTACTGTTCGAAAGTGAGGTCGTCGCCATTGACCTTGACGATGACAGGCTTCTCGTGGTCGATTTCGCCGCTGATGATGCGCTTGCTGAGCTCGTTGAGGAGTTTGTCCTGAATGGCTCGCTTGACAGGACGAGCACCAAACTGTGGGTCAAAGCCTGCACGTGCAATGAGAGCGATGGCATCATCGGTGACGTTGAGTGTGATGCCGTTCTGTGCCACCATCTTGACCACCTTATCGACTTGCAGACGGACAATCTGCTGGATTTCTGCCTCGTTGAATGGTGGTAAGGTGACAGGCTCCGTATTGTGTCAGGCAGACTTCACTGTGGACAAGGAAGGCTACTATGTACTCCGTTTCACATCTGCAGAGGCTACTTGGCAGGAATTCCTTCTCGCCAACGTGAGACTCATCACCATGCCATCAAAGGCAGCTTACTGGCGTCAGCAGCTGAATGAAACGGTGGAAGCCGTGAAGCCTACGTATGACGAAGCAGCAACTGACAACATGTATAATGGCGACACCAAGACCGCTTTTGCAAACGCGATTGCTAAGGCTCAGGCAGGTGGATTCACTTCTGGTCCTCAGATTCAAGCTGTCATTGATGAACTGAACGCTCTGAATGAGAAGATGAGAGCTCGTATCGACAACATCGACAACTACGACATCAATTTGCTTGAGGCACAGTCTGTCATTAATGAATTGGATGCAAAATATCTGAATTCTCCTCTTGTGAAAGAAGCACAGTCCATCATTGACAAATATGCGAAGATTGAGCCACAGACACTCTCTGACGAAGAACTGGCTACTGCTGCTACCGACCTGACAAGCGCTGCAGGTTTGGTGAAGGACGCTCAGAACGTGATTGACTACCTCGCTTATGGTGTGAACAAGGCTGCTGACACAGCAGAGAAGCTGGGTGTTGATGCAGCTGACGTGGCGAAGGGTCGCGAAGCAACTGTTGACGACAGAAGTCTCGCTGATGCTTTGAACATCAAGGCAGGTCTCGCACTCTATCAGAAACTGGCTGCCAAGGAAGACCTCTCTTCTATTTCCACAAAGATTTATGACACGAATGTGGTGGATGAGGACTTTGATGAGACAGATCCAGAATCTGTTGCCACTCACGATGAATACGGTCACCCACTCATGGCTTCCGGTGTTGACTTCACAGGTCTGATTCAGAATCCTAACTTCTACACCACTTCTACAGATGCCAGCCAGGTAGATTTCAAGGGCTGGACATTGGAAACCCTCAAGAAGTACAACGAGGCTGGTGAGCTTGTATCAGAAGGGCTCTGCCAAGATGACCACAGCTGCATCTTCTGATCATCCTGTTGTCATTGCTTCACTCAATGCTTATGGCTCAAGCTCTGAATACAAGTTCTATCAGACCATCGAGCACCTCCCAGCAGGTATTTACACCATCTGCCTCGGCTCACGCACAGCTCAGAAGAACCAAGCAGACGATGAGGGCAACTACGGTGTGTTCAATGCTCAGAATGACAAGGGCATCTGGGATAAGTACATTTACGCACAGGTGGGTGACGAAGAACCTATCATGGTTCCATTCGCAGTAGGCGGCAATACAGGTTCTGGCTTCCCAACCTACATCTACAAAGTCGAGGTGAAGAGAGAGCAGACACTGACCATCGGTGCTGTGGAGAACTACACCTCAGGCAAGGCTTCAGGTCACAACTGGGATGCAGAAGCAGGTGCATACGAGCCAAAGGACTTCTGGGACACCAACACCTATATCAGAGACGCTCAGATCTTCTTCACTGCTCCTCTTGAAGGCTATGACTATGCAGATGCTGCCAAGACACTGGCTCAGCTCATCGAGACTTCCATCGAGACAGTTGATGCAGCTCCAGCCAAGAAGAACGGTAAGTACTTCATCAATGGTCAAATTGTCATCGTGAAGGACGGCGTGAACTACAACGTAACTGGACAGACAATCAAGTAGTATTTTTCTCTCATATCTAAATTGTCAAGGGGAAGGCTACAATTCTGCAACCTTCCCCTTTTTCTCTCCCCTAAACAGGGGAGTCAGAGGGGTCTACTCTTCCCCAGTTCCTCCACCGCTTGGAGGATCATCGTCATCGACTAAGGTGCCGCCACCACCACCGTTGTTGCCGACGTTAATCAGCGTCTCTTTTGCTTTTACTTTCAGTGCCATAATTAGATTTAAGTTTTGAGGTTTGGGTTTGTTTTTGTTTTAGTTCTCTCGTGTCTTTCAGGCCTTCAGACATTGTCAATTTCTGGTCTTCTTTTCCGCTCCTGTTGGAGAAATTTATTTCCCCTGTAGGGGAGAAAGATTTTCCCAGTTGGGGAGCAAAAATAACAACTTTCTTTTGACACTGCAAAGTTACAACATTGAGAAGCAGGATGCAGCAAAATGTCAAAAATCGTCATTTCCACCCCCGTTTTTTCATCTTTTTTCGAGCACACTTTTTGCCCTCCCCACGCCGTTACGCCGTTACTTTTGAAAAATCCAACATCAGGTACATCAGGTTCAAAAATGGTTACCCCTTATATATATTTATAACATTATAAATATATATAAGGGGTAAAATAAACATTCACCCTTTCCCTCCCTCTTCTTTGTTCCCACCCTCCAACATCGAAAACACCAAAAGTAACTGCGTAACAGCGTTGAGGCAATTGCATTACCCACCAACACGTTTTTTTTCAGAGAAAGTTACCGGTTCTTTGCGAGCAAAGTGCTTCGCGATGACGCTCAGAAGTTATTGAAGTTAAGATTTATTAGTTTACAGGCGGAAACCAAAGAAGGCACGGGCACGCCATTTGGTCTGACGCGTGTAATCGTCGTTGTCGCCTAAAAGAGTGGTGTTGAGGAGGAAGGTGGAGCCTATAAAATATTTCTGGCTGAAGTTATAGACAATGGCAGCACGGCTGTTGGTAATAATCTCGGGGAAGTGAGTTTTTCCATCGCGGTTCACACCGTTTTCTTCAATGTCGTTGTCATTAAAGATAATCAGAGTGGGCTGGGCGGAAGCATGGAAGAGCCATTTACCCGTCACGAAGTTGTAGCCGTAGCCACCACCGATGGCAAAAGCATGCATGGTGATACGTGTCTTGCTCATCGTGGCAGGGGCATCGTCGGTGGTTTTGATTCTACCGCCCTGATAAGTGGCACCCACGAGCCATGAACCAGCCGAACGCTTCTGGATGTAGGACTGCGTAAAGGCAGCTGGATAAGAGAAGTGCCGGTGGTTGAAAGCATAGTATCCCGTAACGGTGACAAGTGTCATCTTCACGTCGCCCTTATTGACATGGAAGGTGCCTGCATTGTGGTCGATGTCGCCAGCGAGTGTCTTGGACTCTTGGTAGTTGGCCTCCAGACCGAAACGGTTACCATAGGCGTTGAGATTGAACTCCATATCCTTGTTCTTGCCAGCCAAACGGGCAGGATTGAGTGCAAAACCTACTGTCACCCCATAGTAGGTAGCTGCAACGCTGACGGTTCCACGGGTGTCGGTGTTGAGTTTGGCGTTGTAGTTGTTGCCATTTTCGCTGAATTTGGAATGCTGGTAGTAGCCTGACAGATTAGCTCTCAGTTTCAGCGTCAGTTTGCTGTCAGGACGTTTCATGTAGAGGGTATCATAGGATCCCCTCTCATAGTTCTTGCGCAACACGCTGTCCACACGTTCGCGCATCACTTCACGTTTGCTTTGGGCAGAGGCTGTCAGTCCCACCGACAGCATCATCAAAATAAAAATTAAATGCTTCATTGTCTTTTGTTCGATTTTACGGCACAAAGTTACGATTAAGTGAGGACTATACAATGTTCGTTATTTCTTCGTTTATTGCCCATTTCCGTCTTATTGTAACACTTTGATGATATTGAGCATAATTAAAGATAAATAGAACAGCAAAAAAAGGGTGCTAATGTCTAATTTTGCACTCAAAAAAATAGAAAAATAGAACATTACAGAAATATTGGCATCATGGATATAAAAGATTTAATACCTCGCAGGGGAAACGACACTTATAGAATAGGTGACAGCGACGACCTAGTGGTGATGGAGAATATTGGCACCGTACCCTCTGGCGAAGTGTGCCTACAAGAACATGGCATCTTTTTTATTTGTACCGAGGGCAGGGCACAATTAGAATATGACGGGGCTGTGATTCAGATAAAAAAGAACGATCTGTTTCTCTATATGGTCCATAGTGTAGCGTGTAACTTCATGGCCTCATCTGACTTCAATTGCAGGCAGATATGGTTTTCACGTAGTGAACTTTGGAACATCGATATTTACAAGAATACCAACGTGTCAGACATGTCGTTGCTCAAACTGCATCCTGTTGTCCATCTCACCAACAAAGAGGCTAAAATCTTTGACACTTATTTCTGGTTGATATGCGACAGGATGAAGACTGCCACATTCGAACTCGGCCCCGACATCGTACGTTCGCTCTTCGGCACCATGCTACTGGAATTTATTTCTATCATGCGACGTAATGCGGAACAGGGGATTGAGCAGGATTTGCAGGATGAACAAAGTTCCAATCTTCATAAGAAACGGATTGTCGACAATTTCATGAGGTTAGTGGAAGAAAGCGACGGTCGTATCCGCAGGGTGGATGAATTTGCCAGCCAACTGAATATTACGCCGAAATATCTCTCCACCGTTCTCAAGGAGGTGATGAACCGCAGGCCGAGTACCTATATCCTGCACTATACGATGAAAGCCATTGAGCACCGCCTGCGCTTCACTGACATGACGATGCAGGAGATAGCTAACGATCTGAATTTCCCCAATCCATCATTTTTTGGCAAATACTGCAAAGAGCACTTGGGCATGACGCCCATGGAATATCGAATAAAATATCACAAAGGGAAATAAAAAGATTGTATTAAAGAACTATAATAATTTAAAAATGTATAGAACAATGAAAACACTGAAAATCTTTGTTTTGACACTGGCAGCAGCAAGTCTGCTGCCAGCGTGTGGCAACAGCGACAAGAAGAACGACGAGACAAAAGTGCGCAACGTCATGACGGTGCAACCGCTCAACCGTCAGGAGAGTGCTGTGAAGAATTTCTCTGGCGTTGTGAAGGAGAATAGCACAGTAAGCCTGAGTTTCCGCACTCCAGGGCAGATCATGCATATATTGGTAAAGGAAGGCACGCATGTCAAAAAAGGGCAATTGGTTGCCACGCTCGACACCAAGGACTATCAGTTGCAGGTGGATGCCGCACAGACACAATATAACCAGTTAAAAAATGAAGTGGAACGTCTGCGCAAGTTGCATGAGGCTAATAGTCTCTCTGGTAATGACTTTGAGAAGGCAACAAGCGGATTGGAACAACTGCGCATACAGTTGCAGAACGCCAAGAATCAGCTGAGTTACACCAGACTGACGGCTCCCGTGGATGGTACGGTTCAGAAAGTGAACTTTGAGCCTTCTGAGATGGTTAGCGCAGGAATACCTGTAATGGACATTGTGGATACGCATGGGCTGGAGGTGGAAGTGAACATTCCTGATGATGTGTATCGCTTCCTGAGCAGCACTACTGAAGCCTACTGCATAGCTGCAGGCGAGCGCTATAACCTGCACAAGAAGAGTGTGTTGGCCAAAGCAGATGCCAACCAGTTGTTTACTGTGAAATATGCCATCGACGGACAGCTGAGTCCTGGTGTGAACGTTGATGTTTACATAGAGATGGGCGGAGACATGACCGTCAGCGGTCTGTCTATTCCAGCCCATGCCATCTTCGAAGACGGCGGCAAGACCTACGTCTGGGTTGTTGAAAAAGGCAACATAGTGAAACGTCATGCCATCACAGCCAGCAAGGTGGATTCAGAAGGTATGGCTGTTGTGGAGAGCGGCCTCTCGGCTACTGACCAAGTGGTAAAAGCAGGTGTAAAAGCGTTGCATGATGGTGACAAGGTGAAGATTGTAACACAGCGCAACACCAACGTAGGAGACCTCTTGTAACAAATGATAATTGATAATTGATAATTGATAATTATGAATGCAAGAGCACTGACAGAATTCTTTGTCAAACGACCGATCATATTCTGGAGCCTTGTTATAGGCATCCTCATCATGGGCATATTAAGTTACATTGAAATGCCCAAATTGGAAGACCCTGCTGTTGCTGTAAAGCAGGCCTCAGTGGTGTTGGTTTATCCTGGCGCCACAGCTCACGAGGTGGAACTGGAGGCTGTGCAGGTGATGGAAGACGAGTTGCGCACGCTGGCTGATGTGAAGGAACTGAATACAGATTGCCGTCCAGGCATGGCCATCATCAGCGTAAAATTCCAGGACAAGGTGAAGATGTCCGAAATGGAACAACACTTCGACCAGCTACGCCGCAAGGCCAACGACGTAAAGTCCAAGCTGCCCTCAGGCTGCTATGACCCCATCGTTGTGGATGACATGCTGGATGTCTATGGTCTTTTCTATGCCTTCATGGGAGATGGCTACAGTTATTCCGAAATGGAGAAGTATGCCAAACTGGTGCGTCGTGAGCTGCTGACGGTGAAGGGCGTGAAGCGCATCAACATCATCGGCACACGTTCAGAAGTCATCAACATCATTATCGACAAGGAGAAGCTGGCACGTACAGGCATCCTCCCAACGCAGATCATGCTGGGTCTCCAGAATGCTGGAAAGACGGTAAATGCAGGTAATTATGAGAATGGTGACGACCGTCTGCAGGTTCGCGTGAACAACGAACTGGAAGATGAGCAGGACATCGCCAACATGTTTATCAGCACCACAACTGACAAGCAGATTCGCATCGGTGACATTGCCAAGGTGGAACGAACCTACAAAGAACCACAGACAGATGGTTTCTTCGTCAATGGCAAGCCTGCCCTTGGCATTTGCATCACCCTGAATGACGATGCCATTGTACCTGATGTTGGTAAGGCTATTGACAAGAAACTGGCAGAGGTGATGGATCGCGTGCCGGTAGGATTCGAGACCGACAAGATATTCTTCCAAGCCGACCAAGTGACCAATGCCGTCAACGGTTTCCTCATCAACTTGCTGGAATCTGTGCTCATCGTGATTATCGTGCTGATGTTTAGCTATGGTTTCCGAGGTGGTATGATTATTGGCACCAGCCTTGTGCTGGCCATCTTTGTCACGTTCCCAATCCTGCTGATGGCCGACAGCACATTGCAGCGTATCTCACTGGGTGCATTTATCGTGGCAATGGGTATGCTGGTGGATAATGCTATCGTGGTGATGGACGGCATACTGGTGGATAGGAAACGAAATTTAGGCCCCAAGTCGTACCTATATAATATTGTCAACAACACGGCGCTGCCTATGTTGGGTGCAACAGTCATTGCCGTGCTCACCTTCTTCCCTACATATATCTCCAAGAGCACAGCTGGCGAGTACTGCCGCGACCTGTTCCTGGTGCTCTGCATCTCGCTCCTGGCTTCATGGGTGATGGCAATGGTGCAAGTGCCGTCCTGCGTGGCGGCATGGATGCCCTTGCGTTCGAAAGAGAAGGCCAATAACGGCGAGGTGAAGGAAACGAAACTGCAAGGCTTGATTCGCAAACTGATAGGCAAGCTCATAGATTTCCGATATGCCACGATTGCCGTCATGGTAGCTCTGCTGATTGTCTGCGGATTCGGTTTCACCAAGGTGAAGCAGGTGTTCTTCCCCGACTTTGACTACGGCCAGTTTGTGATAGAGTACCACCTGCCCGATCAGGCCAGCCCCGACCGAGTGCGCGAAGACTTGCTGTCCATCACCGACACCTTGCTGAAAAATCCAAGAATTGATCGTGTGGCTGCCTCCATGGGGTCGTCGCCTGTGCGTTACAGCCTGGTGCGCCCAATGAATAGCGGTAGCAGCAATGATGGAGAGCTCATCGTTGACTGCAAGGATTTCAAGACCATGAAATCCGTCATCAAGGAAATCCGCCCACAGCTACGTGCCGCTTATCCCGATGCCTACATCCGATTCCGTAATTATAATTTCAGCATCAGCACCACTCACACCGTGGAGGTGGAATTTCAGGGACCAGATCCCGAGGTTCTGCGCAATTTGGTGCATCAGGCCGAGGACATTATGCGAGGTTCTAAGTACGCAGACACTTACTCAGTACAGAACAACTGGAAGAACAAAGGCAAAGCCATCGTGACCAACTATGTGCAGACAGATGCTCTGCGCAGTGGACTGAACCGTGAGAATGTAGCCAGTGCATTGCTTGCTGCCACAGACGGACTGCCTGTAGGTATAATCAGCGACCAAGACAAAAAAATCATTGTACAGATGCAGGTTCGTAATGAGGATGGTTCTAAAATCAAAAACATTACAACGATACCAGTCTGGAGCACTCTGAATCTTCACATCACCCCGGAAGATGTCAAGGGTTTGATGATGGGCACAACGAGTATCGAAAACATTGAAAGTAAATTGACTAACAGCATCCCGCTCAGCACAGTAAACAGCGACATTCATTTGGAATGGGAGGAGGACTACATCTTCCGCCGCAACGGACAGCGCACTATCCAAGCCGAGTGTGACCCGAATCCCGACCTTGAAGACGCGACACCCAGCAAAGTGGAGGACGACATCCGCGAGGCAATCGAAGCCATCGAGCTGCCACAGGGCTATTCGATGTCCTGGCAGGGCGAAGGAGGCAGTTCTGGCGAAGCTGCAAGCTCTATATTGGGTCTCTTCCCCCTCGCCTTCGTGCTTATCCTGCTCATCATGCTCTTGTTGTTCAATAGCTGGAAACAGGTACTGACCATTGTGCTCTGCCTGCCCTTCATCATTGTCGGCATCGTACCTGCGCTGCTGCTTTTAGGCATGCCGTTCACCTTCATTGCCATTCTCGGAGCAATGGGTCTCATCGGCATGATGATCAAGAACGGCATCGTGCTTGTCGATGAAATCAACCGCCTGCGCAATGAGGAGAAACTCCCTGCCTATGATGCCGTCGTGAATGCCACCGTCAGCCGTACAAGCCCTGTGATCATGGCTTCACTGACCACCATTCTGGGTATGGCTCCGCTGATCAGCGACCCGATGTACGGCTCTATGGCCGTCTGCATCATGTCTGGTCTGGCCATAGGAACACTCATCATTCTGGTGTTCCTGCCCATCCTCTATTCAACCATCTTCAAAGTTAAAAAAACGGAAAAAGCATGAAAAATATATTATTGCTTACTATGATCATGTGTCTCCCTGCATTCGGTCAGGAACAGGGGGAGAGACCTCTCAGCCTACAAGACTGCCGCCGCCTTGCTCTGGAATATAATGAGAAAATCAAGACTGCCGACAACGCAGTGGAAAAGGCAAGGATCGACCGCCAGATAGCCTTTGCCCAGTATCTACCTAAAGTGGACGGTTCCCTGACGTTAGTCCATACCAAGAATATAGACCTGTTGAATCAGGACTTCTTGGGATTGCAGTTGCAGACACGTGGAACCTATATGGCTGGCATCAGTCTTACCCAGCCACTTTATGTCGGAGGACAGATAACATCCGCCAACCGCCTGGCAAGAATTGGTCAGACCGTCAGCGAGGAACAACAGCGCAAGACCCGTATGCAGGTCATCGCCGATGTGGACAATGCCTACTATACGCTCATAGCCGTCCATTCGAAAGTGCAAATGCTGGAAGCATATGCCTGGCAGATGCAGGAACTATATGACCAAGTGAAATTGGCCACCAGCGTTCAGATGGCTACAGAGAACGACTTACTACGTATTGCCACCAAGCAGAATGAAGTCAGCTATCAGCTGCAAAAAGCTCGTAATGGCGAACAACTCTGCGGATGGGCTTTGGCAAATGTGATTGGTACTGATTTTGAACAGACCATCATTCCTACCGACACAATCTTTGACTCACAATCCTCAACTCAAAATTCACAATTTTCTGGTCTCAGCGAAGACTTCTCGAACCGTCCCGACCTGCTTTTGCTTCAGCAGCAGGTAAAGGCCAACGAGGTTCTGGTGAAGAAGGCTCGTTCCAACTATCTGCCAACAGTAGCCCTTGTGGGTCGGTATTCACACTACGACAACCTGAAACTGAAGGGTGGCTTGACCTTACCCGACATTGGTTCACTAGGCATCAGCCATAACATGAGCGGTGGAAACCCCATGGCGCTGCTTTCTGTCAGCCTGCCCATCTTCCATTGGGGGGCTGAACTGAAAAAGGTCAAAAAGGCAAAGCTTGACCTCAGCGATGCCATGCTGCAATTGCAACAGAACGAACGCGGCATGCGCGTCGAGGTTCACAAGGCTGTTCAGAACGTTATCGATGGCCAACGAATGGTGGAGACCGCTACGGTGGGACGTCAGCAGGCCGACGAGAACCTACGTGTGATGCGCCAGAAATATGACAACCAACTATGCACCATGACCGACCTTCTGGATGCACAAAGTCAATGGCAGCAGGCACGCAGCAACCTCATTGAGGCACAGACGCAACAGAAGATTTACGAGACCGAGTATCTTCGTGTCACAGGCCGTTTAGAATGATGACAAAGTGAAAAGGTGATACGTGTGGATAAAAAAGTCCTTATACAACAACAAACATGGTAGGTAGAGAATGGATTTGTGATTTGGTCGAGCCAAGAAAGGGTAATTTAATCTCTCATATTTACGATTATATCATGCTCGTGGCAATAGTAATAGGCACTGCCCCCTTGCTATTTAGAGAACAATATCCCATTTTCTGGTATTTCGACCTTATCTCCAGCATTTGTTATATTGTTGACTATCTGCTTCGCTGGATGATATGCGATTTTCGTTCAGAAAAGCCCAAATGGATAGCGTTTCTGCTATATCCATTCACTCCCATGGCAATTATAGACCTCTTGTCCATATTGCCAACCATTAATTTGTTATCACCCGTATTTAAGCTTACAAGGATATCTAGGCTGTTCAAGATTCTTCGTTTCGTGAAAATAGTCCATTATTTCGAACCTTTGGAGATTTTTGTCACGGTAATGAAGAAACAACGAAGATTGTTGTTGGCTGTACTTTCATTAGCCCTTTTCGACATCTTCATTACAGCCATCATCATGTTCCAGTCCGAAAAGGAAATAGATCCTGTAACCGGTAAATATATATTCGAGAGTTTTTTTGATGCTTTTTACTGGGCAGCCTGTACCTTGGCAACTGTTGGCTATGGCGATTTAGTTCCCGTATCTGATATGGGCAGAGTTATTAGTATCTTCTCATCATTGCTGGGCATAGCTGTTATTGCCCTTCCATCAAGTATCATCACAGCCGGGTACATAGAGGAGTTAAGAAAGCATGTGAACGAAAAGCAAAAACCAGACAACGGGTAAAGACCATAAGGTTATGGGATGCACAAAAGATTGGGCACAGCCGATTTCGAGATTGGCCGTGCCCTCTTTTTGTGTTAGGTTATACGAGTGAGCCATATTTTGTTCCCCCATGAACGCCCCGAATCCTAAATTTGAGGGTTTCAAGGATTCCTCAAAAGTGTAAATCTGCCTGATGTTGATAGGGTATTTGTTTTGCGAATGCCAAAGGGAATGCTACAGGGACAGGAGAATGACACTTCTTGAATTAGAGGATAATTCTCTAATCATTTGCCACCTCTCACATTCCACTTTCCATACCCATCCGCTTCCAATCCCCATTTCATCGGCTTGGAGGCGGATTATGAAAAAAAAGTCTCCCGGGTTCTTGTGGAATACGGGAGACTTTTTCACGTTTATTTACTGCTCGAAAGAAAGTTCATCACCATTGACCTTGACGATGACAGGCTTCTCGTGGTCGATTTCGCCGCTGATGATGCGCTTGCTGAGCTCGTTGAGGAGCTTGTCCTGAATGGCTCGCTTGACTGGACGTGCACCAAACTGTGGGTCAAAGCCTGCACGTGCAATGAGAGCGATGGCATCATCGGTGACGTTGAGTGTGATGCCGTTCTGTGCCACCATCTTGACCACCTTATCGACTTGCAGACGGACAATCTGCTGAATTTCTGCCTCGTTGAGGGGCGAGAAGGTGATGATGTCGTCGATTCGGTTGAGGAACTCAGGACGGAAAATGCTGCGGAGCTGCTCACGCTGGGCATTGCTGGTCATGATGATGATGGTGTTCTTGAAGTTCACCA
>JAGAAZ010000117.1 GCA_017614895.1 Bacteroidaceae bacterium
ATGCGATGCTGAGGGTAGGGCAGACGTTCGGGACGCGCTTCCTCATCGTCCATGCGCTCAATCTCGACAGGATAGTCGAGGTCGAGGTCGTACTGCGCCATTGCTGCGAGATGGTTCCAGAGCTTCTTCTGGAAATCCTCGCGGTCGGCAGTCTGTTCCGCCATGTTCGCCATCGTGTCGATGATGGTTCTGGCGCAACGCATACGCTCGTCCTGGTCAGCAATGGTCTTGCAATGCTCCACCATCTGCTGCACGCCACGCCCATACTCGGGCATGATGAGTTTGTCTCTTTTTGTATTGTAATCCATATAGTAGTATTCTAATCTCTAAACTCTAATCTCTAAACTCTCACCCTTTCAACGGGTTCTTCGCCACAGTTGCCTGAAACTCTTTGAGGTAGTTCGGCTCGAAGTATGCCACGTCTTCAAATTCTTCACGCAGGAACTTCTTCTCTGCTAGTGGCGACATATACTTGGCGAGTAATGGCACCCCATCGAAGAAGTGAGCGTTGGGATGCTGGATGACCGCCTTGCATTTCTCAGCACCATTGCCGAAGAAATAGATGGGATGCTCGTTCAGCTGCTGCTCGAAGGCGTGCTCATCAATGACCATCGGCTGAATCGGCAAGACTGTCTTCAAAGCCCGTGTGTAAAGTGCTGTATAGACCTCCATGCGTCGGGCATCGAGCATCGGACAAAGGAGCGCATCCTCGGGCAGGTCGTCGTGCACCAGCAAGACTGGCACGCATTGTACCTCCAACGTGGGAAGTTCGATCAGTTTCAGGTTCCGTCCGTATGCCACTCCCTTCGCCATCGACACACCGATGCGCAGTCCTGTGTAACTGCCAGGTCCAGCGCTCACCGCCACCGCATCGAACGGAATGGCGTGATTGTCGGTGAAGGAAAGCGCTTCGTCCACCATCGTGCCGAGGATGGAAGCGTGGTTCGTACCCTTCTCCTTTTGGGGCTCATCCCCTTCCTTGGGCAGGTTGTCCGTCTGGAAGATGATGGCGCTGTCCTGACTCACTGCCACGCTGCACAGGTCGGTTGACGTCTCAATATGTAGTATTACAGACATAATCAGTATAAAATATGTGCAAAGGTACGGAATTTAAGTGAAATTTTCACTACCTTTGCACCAAATTTAATGATTCGACCATGATACAATCAATGACAGGCTACGGCAAGTGCGTCGTAGAGTACAACGGAAAGAAGATTCACGCAGAGGTCAAGTCGCTGAACAGCAAGGCGCTCGACATCACTGCGCGTATCGCTCCTATCTATCGTGAGAAAGAGATGGAGATGCGCCAAATCATGCAGCAGAAACTGGAACGTGGTAAGGTGGATTTCGTGCTTTGGATTGAAAAGGATGAGGCTTCGTCAGCCACTCCGCTCAACATGACGCTGATTCGTTCCTATAAGCAGCAGATTGAGCAGATGCAACAGACGCTGGACCTCCCACAACCTGAAGACTGGTACAGCACTTTGCTCCGTATGCCCGATGTGTTCACGCATACGGAAGTGGAAGAACTCTCCGAGGAGGAATGGACGGTGGCTCGTCAGGCGGTGGAAGGAGCTGTGGACGAACTGGTGGCTTTCCGCAAGCAGGAGGGCTTGGCTTTGGCGAAGAAGTTCCAGGAGAAGATTGACAACATCGCCGCTCTGCTGGCTTCCATCGAGCCATACGAGAAGGAGCGCACGGAGAAGATTCGCCAGCGCATTCTCGATGCCTTGGAACAGAACATCGGTGTGGATTACGATAAGAACCGTCTCGAACAAGAGATGATCTATTACATCGAGAAGCTTGACATCAGCGAGGAGAAACAGCGTCTCACCAACCATCTCCGCTACTTCATCGAGACTATGCAAGACGGTCACGGTCAGGGCAAGAAACTCGGGTTCATCGCCCAGGAAATGGGACGCGAAATCAACACCACAGGCTCGAAGTCG
Organism: Bacteroidaceae bacterium; assembly: GCA_017614895.1. Taxonomy (GTDB): domain Bacteria; phylum Bacteroidota; class Bacteroidia; order Bacteroidales; family Bacteroidaceae; genus Minthosoma. The sequence continues at coordinate 1,950 of JAGAAZ010000117.1, forward strand.
AATCAGGCTGAGATGCAGAACATCGTGGTGAAGATGAAGGACGAATTGGAACAAATTAAAGAGCAAGTGCTCAATGTGATGTAAGTATGGAAGGAAAACTGATTATCTTTGCCGCTCCTTCAGGATCGGGCAAGTCAACCATCATCAACAGCATTATGGCTGACGGAGGTGCAGAGGAACTGAACCTCCACTTCTCCATTTCTGCCACCTCTCGTGCGCCACGTGGTGAAGAGAAGAATGGGGTGGAGTATTTCTTCCTGTCTCCTGACGAGTTCCGTAAGAAGATTGCCAATGATGAGTTCATCGAGTACGAGGAAGTGTATGTCGATAAGTACTATGGCACGCTGAAGTCGCAGGTGGATAAGCAATTGGCTGATGGTGAAAATGTCGTGTTCGATGTGGATGTGAACGGTGCGATGAACATCAAGAAGCTCTATGGAAACCGTGCGCTGAGCATCTTCATCCAGCCACCCAGCATCGAGGAACTTCGTCGCCGTCTGGAGAATCGTGCCACCGATGCGCCCGAGGTGATTGAGCAGCGCATTGAACGTGCCAAGTATGAATTGGCACAAGCAGAGCACTTCGACGAAGTGGTCATCAACGACAATCTGGAAATTGCTCAGGTGGAAGTTCGTGCTTTAGTGGAAGATTTCTTGGAAGAATAGATACAAGATAGGATAAAAAGAGAAGGGGTTGCGAATGAACGCAGCCCCTTCTTTGTGTAGCAATGCTTGTTTACAGATTGCCTCTCTCCTTGTCGAGGTAGTACTTGTAAGTGCCTACGGTCAACTCGTCGCAAGCTGCTTCGTCGCAAACCACGATAGCATGTGGGTGCATCTGGAGCATAGAAGAAGTCCACTTGTGGCTGATATCGCCGTCGATGCAATGCTTGAGGGCACGAGCCTTGTTGTGACCAGAGCATACGAGGAGCACTTCCTTCGCATCCATCACGGTGCCGATACCGACAGTCAGCGCCTGCTTTGGTACGAGGCTGAGGTCGTTGTCGAAGAAGCGGCTGTTGGCGTGGATAGTGTCAGTAGTCAGCGTCTTGATACGTGTGCGAGAAGTCAGAGAAGAACCTGGCTCGTTGAAAGCGAGGTGTCCGTCAGGACCGATACCGCCCATGAAGAGGTCAATGCCACCAGCTTCTGTAATCATTTCCTCGTAGTGGTTGCACTCAGCGATGAGGTCGGGAGCGTTACCATCGAGGATGTGCACGTTCTCAGGCTTGATATCGATGTGGTTGAAGAAGTTGTTCCACATGAAGCTGTGGTAGCTTTCTGGGTGATCAACAGGCAGTTTTACATACTCGTCCATGTTGAACGTGATGACGTTCTGGAACGAGATCTTGCCAGCACTGCACATGTCGATGAGGTTGCGATACAGCCCGAGTGGTGATGAACCAGTGGGACATCCCAACACGAAAGGCTTCTCTGGTGTTGGGTTAGCCTGGATGATACGGTTTGCCACATAGTTGGCAGCCCATTTTGAGAGGGCATCGTAATCAGGTTCAATAATGACTCTCATAATTGTTTGTTTTTAAAAAGTTAATAATAAGTTATATTGTTTCTATTTCTTCAGTGGATTCCAGCCCTGTGCTTTCAGCTCGAACTCGGCACCGTCGCGGGTGATGAGGGCGCAGCCAAGACTTTCCTTCGTGATATGTCCGATGAGCTTGACACCTTCCATCTGCTCAATCTTCTCGTGGTCGGCAATGGGCACCGTGAACAGGAGTTCGTAGTCTTCGCCTCCGTTCAGGGCAGCGGTGGTGAGGTTCATGTTCAGTTCCTCTGCCATCACAGCGGTCTGGTAGTCGATAGGGATGCGCTCCTCGTAGATGCGACACCCGCATTTGCTTTGGGTACAAATGTGGAGAAGTTCGGAAGAGAGTCCGTCGCTGATGTCCATCATGGCGGTCGGTTGGATGCCTGCCTCACGCAGTTGGAGGACGATGTCGCGCCGTGCTTCGGGCTTCATCTGACGTTCCAGCAAGTATTCGCGTCCGCTGAAGTCGGGCTGAGAAATCGCCATACGTTCAGCATCGGTCTTGGCGGTTTCTATTTGTTTGTAATAGACTTCCTTCTCGCGTTCGAGCAACTGGAATCCCATGTAGGCGGCACCGAGGTCGCCACTCACGCAGATCAGGTCGGTCTCTTTCGCTCCGTTGCGGAAGATGGCTTTGCCGTGTTCCACTTCACCGATGGCGGTGATGGAGATGGCGAGTCCTGTCCGCGAACTGGTGGTGTCGCCGCCAACGATGTCCACTCCATGTGCCTCACAAGCGAGTTTCAGTCCATCGTAGAAGTCGTCCATGTCCTCGATGCTGAAACGCTTGCTCAGCGCGAGGCTGACGGTGATTTGCTTGGGCATACCGCCCATCGCATAGATGTCGGAGAGGTTGACCATTGCCGACTTATAGCCTAAGTGCTTCATGGGCAGGTAGGTCAAATCGAAATGCACGCCCTCCATCAGCAGGTCGGTGGTGACGAGGATGTCCTTGTCCTCGCCGTATTTCAATACTGCGCAGTCATCGCCTACCCCGTACTTGGTTTCGGGGTTCTTCAATTCGATGCTCTGGGTCAGTCGCTTGATGAGTCCAAACTCACCGATTGTTGCTATTTCTGTTGCCATTTATTCTGTTTTGTTTACGTAGTTCTTAATTGTTTGGTCAAAATCTTCTTTTCCCTCGATAAACTCCACCTCGATGGGGATGACCTTCATATTGTCGAGCCCGTGCAGTCGGGTGGCATCCTTCTCGGTAGTGAGGATGGTGCGTCCTGCTGCCCGTGTGCGGATGGCGTCGATGTCCTGCTCCGTGAAGTTGTGGTGGTCGGGGAAACTCATCACCTCAAACGTCGGGACAATCTTCTTCAGGTCGTACACCATCTGTTGGGGCGAGGCGATGCCTGTGACCAGCAACGGATTCTCACCTATGTTCTCCATTTGGTCAGGATATTTGTAGGTGGTGAAGAATATCTTTTGCCAGTTCTCCAAGTTGAGGGAACGCTCGATGCCTTTTCTGTCCATGAGCTTGATGTCACGCGGACATTTCGTGATGATGACGATGTCGGCACGCTTGCTTCCTGATGATGGTTCGCGGAGCCGTCCTGCTGGCAAGAGCTTGTCGAGGTGGATGAGGCGATGATAATCCATCAGCAGGATGTTGAGACCTGCCTTCACATAGCGGTGCTGGTAGGCATCGTCGAGAATCACCACCTCGGTCTGCGGCTTCACCGTGTTCTGCATCAGTTGCTCGATGCCGTGACAGCGGTCTTTATCCACCGCCATGTGTATCTTCGGAAACTTCTGCTTCATCTGATAAGGCTCGTCGCCAATCTCAGCCATCGGAGTCTTCTCCGTTGCCAGCACATAGCCTTCCGACTTCCTTTTGTATCCGCGGCTCAATACTGCCACTTGATGGTCTTTCGACAGCAGGCGGATGAGGTACTCCGTGTGGGGCGTCTTGCCTGTTCCTCCCACCGTGATGTTGCCCACGCAGATGACAGGCAATGGGAAACTCTTGGATTTGAGCACACCTTCATCGAACATCAGGTTTCTGATGCTTACTCCAAGCCCGTAGAGCCACGAGAGCGGCATGAGCCAGTAGTTGATGTTGATGTGGTCGCCTTCCAATTTAATTATGAATTATGCATTATGCATTATGAATTATTCCTTCCCGGCTATGCGTCCTGCCAGACTGAGGTCGCCGAAATAATTATAGAACTCGCAGGCGGCTAAGAGCCATGCGCCGGTGCCGAAGGGGGCTTGCGACTTCGCGTTGACCGTCTTGGTCGGGTCGGGTTTCTCGCCGATGGGCTGCACGTAGCCGATGCTGCCGTCGGGTTGGAGCGCCACTTCGAACAGGTATTTGTATGCCTTCTTGATGGTCTCTCGGTATTGGTCGGGGTGGAGGATGCCGTTGTTCACGCCCCACAGGATGCCGTAGGTGAAGAAGGCGGTGCCGGAAGTTTCGTAGCCAGGGGCATCATCGGGACAGAGCATGGAGCGTGTCCAGTGTCCCTCGGGCTGTTGGCAGCGAGCCACACCCTCAGCCAGTTTCTTGAAACGGTCGATATAGAACGGGCGGTATTTGCAATCTCTGGGAAGGTCTTCCAGCACCTGTGCCAAGCCTGCCAGCACCCATCCGTCGCCTCGTGCCCAGAAGGATTTGCCGTCGTTGCAGGCGGTCTTCACCTTCGGATAGACGTACTTTGCATCGCGATAATATAGTTGTGCCTCGGTGTCGAAGAGCAGGCTGTCCGTCCATCGGAAGCACTCGTATTGCTTGTCGAGCAGTTTCTGGTCGTGGGTGACGGTGTAGAGCTTCGAGAAGATAGGCAGTCCCATGTAGAGGGCGTCTGACCACCACCAATAATCCTTTTCTGGGGTCGATGCCTGGTAGCACATCACTTCCAATGCTCGCTCGATGCGTTCGGCACGATGTTCCTTTTTGTAGAGGTCGATATATACTTGGAAGCAGATTTGCCAGTCGGCGAAAAGTACATGATCCATGCCCTCGCCGTAGGTCTTGTACTGCCACTTGCTCTTGTCCGTCTGGGTGGCTCCCTGCCAATGATTGTATTCTGCCCACTGGATGGCGTAGTCGAGATATTCCTTCTTGAGTGTCCGCTGATAGACTTTCTGGTTTGCGGTGAAGTAGGCGGCATTGTCCCAGAAGGCGCGGCACTTAGGCGAGTTGTGGCTCTGCCAATAGTCATTGACCTTCGGGATGACGGCGTCGAGTTCGCTGAGCATCACTCTTCCCATTGCCAGAGGGTCGTTGAGGTCCACTTGCGCGGTGGTTGTCTGTGCCAGGAGCAGAGCGCCAAGTAGGAGTGTTAAGACTTTCTTCATATAGGTATATATATATAATATGTATAGGAGTTAGTTAGTTTTCATTGTGAGTCCGAGTTTCTTTGCCTCCTCGATGAGCAGCGCCTCCGCAGGCTCGTACTCGTTGGGAATCTTTCCGTCGAGGATGGCGTCCTTGATGGCGGTCTTGAGGATGCCGACTTCCTTGCTGGGTTGCAGTCCGAACATCTCCATGATGTCCTCGCCGCTGATGGGTGGCTGGAAGTTGCGGATGCGGTCTTTCTCCTCAATCTCCACCAGTTTCGTGCGCACCGTGATGTAGTTGTCGGCGAATTTCTTCTTCTTCAGGTCGTTCTTCGAGGTGATGTCTGCCGTGCAGAGCAGCATCAGGTCGTCGATGTCGTCGCCTGCGTCGAAGAGGAGTCTCCTCACGGCGCTGTCGGTCACTTCCGAGTCGGCGATGGCGATGGGACGCATGTGCATCTGCACCAGTTTCTGCACGAACTTCATCTTCTCGTTCATCGGCAGTTTCATCTTGCGGAAGATGCTCGGAATCATCTTCTCGCCGATGTCGTTATGGTTGTGGAAGGTCCAGCCCAGCAGCGGGTCGAAGCGCTTCGACTTCGGTTTGCCGATGTCGTGGAGCAGGGCTGCCCAGCGGAGCCAGAGCACGTGGTCCTTCGCTGAATCCCATGAGCCGTTTCCCTCGCCGATGCTGCTGAAGTCGGCGGTGGTCTTCGCCACATTGTCGAGCACTTCGAGCGTATGGTAGAAGTTGTCCTTGTGCGCCTTGCCGTCCTTCGTCTCCACGCCTTCGAGCAGTGCCAGCTCGGGGAAGATGAGGGGCAGGAGTCCGCAGCGCTCCAGTTCCACGAAGCCTCTGGAGGGAGTGGGGGAGAGGAGAATCTTGTTCAGTTCGTCGGCGATGCGCTCGGCAGAGATGATCTTGATGCGCTCCTTGTTGCGGCTCAGCGCCTCGAAGGTTTCCTCTTCTATATGGAAACCGAGCTGGGTGGCGAATCGGATGCAGCGCATCATGCGCAGCGGGTCGTCGCTGAAGGTGATGTCGGGGTCGAGCGGCGTGGCGATGGTCTTGTCCTCCAGGTCGGCGAGTCCGTCGAAGGGATCGACGAGTTCGCCGAATCGGTCGCGGTTCAGGCAGAGCGCCATGGCGTTGATGGTGAAGTCGCGGCGGTTCTGGTCCTCCTCCAGCGTGCCGTCCTCGGTCACTGGCTTGCGCGAGTCGCGGTCGTAGCTCTCCTTCCTGGCGCCGACAAACTCAATCTCCAGACTTTTGTGTTTGAGTTGGGCTGTTCCGAAATTCTTGTAGATGGCGATGTGCGCCTTCTTGCCCAGCTTATGACGCAGGGCTTCGGCGATGGCGATGCCCGGACGCTTCGTCCGCTTCGTCTCGTCCACCACCACGATGTCGATGTCGCTCGACGGGCGTTCCAGATAGAGGTCCCTCACCCATCCGCCGATGACGTAGCAGTCGAGCGCCAGCTCCTCAGCCGTCTCCGAGATGAGGCGGAAGAAGGGGTGGTCCAATTGTCGGAGAATATCTTCGTGGGTGAGTATCTTCATGTCTCTCTGAAATTTTTCGCTTGCAAAGATACAAGAAAATCGGGAAAAACATCATTTCTCACCCGAAAAAAATACATTTTAGGGGCTCTCAACACCCTTTTGGTGTCTCGAAAAACAATAATTACCAACAATTACCAATAATTTGGTCCAATAATTTGTTTTTTTCCGAACACGGATGAGACGGATAAAACAGATGATTATTGGTCATTATTGGTAATTGTTGGCAATTGTTGTTTTTCCCAGCCTCAGAAGGAGGCGCAGGAGCACAGAAATCCTCAATCGCCATCAGGGTCGTCCACCAGCGTGCCATTGCCGCCCTGGTTGGTGCCTGAGCCACCCTCATCATCCGACACTGTCACGTCGGCAGAAGTCACCTTCACCTTCTGGGCCTGCTTCTTCAGGGAGAACTCCTTCGAGAACTTGATGCCGACGGTGGAAGCCAGGTTCCATGTCAGGCGGCTGGGGGTGAGGTCAGCCTCCTCAGCCCGGGTACGAATCTGCACCAAAGGGTCTTCGGCATGTTGGGCTGTCGTCTCACGCTCGATGTCCAAGTCAGACACGCTTCCCTGCACTCGTGGGTAGATGCTCACGAACTTGGTTCCATTCTCGTCGGAGAGGCTGATGCGGTTGCTCTCCAGTGTCTCCTCGAACACGATGTCAGCAATGGCAGCAATGACTGCCTGGCACTCGTAGCTCTTGAAACCCGTCCTTGCCGCAATCTTCTTTGCCAGCTCGGAATTGTCAATTTCATTGTTAATCACTACCTCTGCATAGTAACTATGCGAGCCTTGGTTCTGCGTGGTTGGGTTATACTCCCTCACGCGATATTTAACTTTACTCATAGTAGATATAGGTATTAAGTTGTTAGTAATAGATTATTGCCTTTCGGCATTCTCGGGTGCAAAGATAAATATACTTTCCATGAAAAGCAACTATTAGGTGCTAAATTATGTTAATGCGCCCAACTATGATAAACTTAGGCGCCCAAGTATGCCACACTTAGGCGCCTAAGTTTACCATACTAAGGCGCCCTAAATTTTCATGCTTCCTCAAGCTACCTTCTCAACCGCACCTATCTTCCTGATTATGAAACCTCTACCTTCCCCATCAAAAAATCTCCATTTTTTTACCCGAAAATCCCTCATTCTCCAAAGACAAAAAAACTGAGGATTCAAGGTTTTCGGGATAGTCTTTCCCTGTTGCCTTGAATCCTCAGAATAAGTTTCTGTTTCCTTAGGAAGTCTGTCAGATTACTTCATCTTGATGTTGCTAAGAGCTGTCTTCAAATCATCAATATAGCCATCCATCATGGTTCCTGATACAAAGAGGTGCTTCTGCTTGTCAGCTGAAAGAGCAGCTGCGTTCACTCTGATTCCTTGAACATAGATTGACCAAGTGAGGTCTCCCAACTTTTCAGTTGCAACCTTGTCGGCTTTGGTCAGTCCATAAGTTTGGTTGTCTTCGTCAAAAGCCTTGTTGATTGACTTGATGACAACGTCAACAACTGTGGTGCCGTTCTCATTGTTCTTGGTCATAGAACAGAGGAATTTCTTGTTCTTTCCAGTCCAACCTTCTGGAATGTTAAAGTCAAACTCGTCTCTCTCGATTGTCTGAGGACCCACCAATTCATCTGTAGCCTGTGGCTGTGCCTCTTCTGCTGGCTCTTCAGCAGCTTCTGCCTCAGCCTCGACAGCTGTAGAGTCCTGACCTTCTGCGTTCTGTCCGCTCTGACCGCCACAAGCCACGAGCGATGCCATCATAGTGGCGATGGCGAAAGAAAAGAATACTTTCTTCATGATTGTGTGATATTTAAGTGAGTAAAAATGTAATTCGGTTGCAAAGATACAATATTCTGCGGAAAATTCCGTAAATTTGCAGGCGAAAAAAGTATCTGGCGATGAAGAAATCTTTCTATAGCATCCTTTTTGCCCTGACGACCCTCTCGGCATGTCAGCAGAAGAAGCCCTCGATGGTGGAGCTCCGCAGGGAGGAAATCCGCAGGAACGACTCGACGGAACTGGCGCAGGCCCGCACCTTCCGTGAGGATGCCGACCGCGACATCCAGCGGCTGGAGATGCTGGAGGAGGCGCTGAAGGGGAAGTTCGTCTTCGAGAAGGTGGAACGCTTCCAGACCCAGGGCTACTGGGTGCTGCCCGCCTATCAGGGGAGCAAGGAGCGCTTCACGTTCTTCCCCGAGGTGGAGGAGAGCGGCAAGCTGCTGCTCGTGCACATCGACCGGCAACGACGCTACACGTTCACGGAGATGAACCTCGACAACCAGTACTACAACACCGAACTGCTCCGGGGACTCAGCAAGCAGCAACTGGCGGACGTGGAGGAGTGCCGCGCCCTCGCCACCACCATGAAACTGCTCGTCGAAGCCCGCCAGCGTCAGGAGAAGATGGCGCTGAAAGTGCGGTTCTACGAGGAGAAAATGAGGAGAGACAGGGAATGACTCCTCTAACTCCTCAGCGCAGCGATAACTTCTAAATAAAATAATCCAATCATGAACAAAAGAAATCTTATCAGCAAACTCATGGCTTGCGCCTTCTGCTGCTGCGCGAGCCTCTCGCTCCATGCTCAGGAAGACTACGACGTGAGCCTCCGCATCGTGGACGAACAGGGCGCTCAGCCTGGCTACGAATGCATCGTCAGACTGGACGGCAAGACCCTACAAGTGCTCGAGGCTCGGGTGGAGGACCGCCCCGACCAGATGGACAGCTTCGGCAACGTCATCCAGAAGGACGTGAACTTCGACGGACTCGACGACCTGCTCATCTGTCTCGGCGGCATGAGCGTGACCGACCAGACCTTCATGTACTACGATGCCTGGATTGCCCGCCGCACCTCCGACGGCATCACCTTCACCCGCTACGAGGACTTCCGCGACATCGCCAACGCCGAGGTGGACTCCGCCAAGAAGCGCATCCTCAGCCACTACCTCGTCCGCGACGGCGTCACCTACAACTACACCCAGAAGCGCTGGCAGGACGGCGAACTGAAGACCATCGGCAAGTCGTGGAACGTGAAGAAGAAGCTGGTGGTGAAATAGGAAGAAGCTTCGCTATACATATTATATATATATACGAAAAGCGGGATGCACTCATTCGAATGCATCCCGCTTGCTATTTTATTCCCACCCCGCATGGTCTCCCTCCCCATTTACGGGGGAGGGTCGGGGAGAGGGTCTTCTTCTTACTCTGCTCTGAGAGTGAAACGCTTGAAGTCTGTCACAGTCAGATCCTTGTCGATGCTCTTCAAGTACTGAGCCACAGAAATCTTGTTGTCGTCGATGTAAGCCTGCTCGAGGAGGCAGTTCTCCTTGTAGAACTTAGCAACCATACCCTTGGCGATGTTCTCAATCATCTGCTCCTTCAAGTTAGCCTCAGCTTCCTTAGCAACAGTAGCCTTGATTTCGCGAGCCTTGGCAGCCTCCTCTGGAGTGATCCAACCCTTAGCGGTGTTAGACTCGATGTGATCCTCAGAGTCAACGTGTGCAGGGTTGATGCCAGCCTTCTTCAGCGCGTTCTCAACAGCCTTGCCAATCTGGTTCTGCTTAGCCTTGTCAACGGCGTTGCGAGTCTCGCTGTCCTTCACATCCTGAGGAACAGAATCAGCGTCGAGCGCGATAGGAGACATAGCTGCAACCTGCATAGCCACGCCCTTACCAGCCTCTTCGAAGCCCTTCTTGTTCAGCACTACGAGAGCGCAGAGGAAGTTCTGGTTCATGTGGTTGTAGGCAACGATGTCCTCACCTTCCACGAAGTTGAAGCCGTCGAGCTCCATCTTCTCGCCAGTCACACCAGAGCGGTTCGTGATAGCATCCTTGATGTTCTCGCCGTCGATGGTCAAGGCGTTCACCTCGTCCATGCTCTTGCACTTTGCAGCCACAACTGCATCGATGATCTTAGTAGCCAGAGCCACGAAGTCCGCGTTCTTAGCCACGAAGTCAGTTTCGCACTTCAGCGCGATCATTGCGCCGTAGTTGCCGTCCACCTTTGCAAGTACGCAACCCTCAGCTGCGTCACGGTCAGAACGCTTAGCAGCCACGAGCTGACCCTTCTTGCGAAGGATTTCCATAGCAGCCTCCATGTCGCCGTTGGCCTCTGTGAGCGCCTTCTTGCAGTCCATGAGACCTGCCTGAGTCTTCTTACGAAGCTCGTTGATTTCCTGTATGGTAATTGCCATAATTATTTTAAGAATTTAAGAGTTTATATTTTACTCTGCTGCAGGAGCTTCAGCCTCTTCAGCTGCTTCCTCTGCAACCTCTTCCTCGTCAGCCTCTACTGCTGGAACCTTGCCTTCCTTCTTCTCAGCGTTAGCATCCTGGTCAGCCTTCTCCACCTTGCGCTCTTCAAGACCCTCGTTGATAGCGCCGCAAACAACGCTGAGGATGAGCTCGATAGACTTTGCTGCATCATCGTTTGCTGGGATCACGAAGTCAACGTCGCGTGGGTCAGAGTTAGTGTCCACGATAGCGAACACTGGGATGCCCAGACGGTTAGCCTCGCTCACTGCGATGTGCTCCTTCATCACGTCAACCACGAAGAGGGCTGAAGGAAGACGAGTCAGGTCAGCGATAGAACCGAGGTTCTTCTCCAACTTAGCACGCTTACGGCGAATCTGAAGGTTCTCACGCTTAGAGAGCTTATCGTATGTACCGTCGCTCAAGAGCTTGTCGATGTTAGCCATCTTCTTCACAGCCTTACGGATGGTTGGGAAGTTGGTCAACATACCTCCAGGCCAACGCTCAGTCACGTAAGGCATACCTACTGACTGTGCCTTTTCAGCGATGATTTCCTGTGCCTGCTTCTTAGTGCCGACGAAGAGGATGCGCTTGCCGCTCTTAGCCACCTGCTTGAGAGCATCAGCTGCCTGGTCGAGCTTTGCGACTGTCTTGTGAAGGTCGATGATGTGAATGCCATTGCGCTCCATGAAGATGTAAGGAGCCATAGCGGGGTTCCACTTGCGCTTGAGGTGACCGAAGTGGGCACCTGCTGCGAGAAGAGAATCAAAATCTGTTCTTGCCATAATTGTTTGTTTTGTTTACTTTCTTTTTGAGTTAATGTTTGTTTAACCAACCCGCAGGTCGCCCTTTTCGTGAGAGAGCCTGCAAGTTTAGATACTAAACGGTTATTGTGTTTCCGATTACTCGGATTACTCCGATTACTCTGAATACTCCGAATCGTCGGATTCTTTTTAACGCTTAGAGAACTGGAAGCGACGACGTGCCTTTGGCTGACCTGGCTTCTTACGTTCAACAGCACGTGGGTCACGTGTGATGAAGCCTTCAGCGCGGAGTGCCTTCTTGTCTTCTTCGTTAATCTTCACGAGTGCACGGGCGATGGCGAGGCGAAGTGCCTGGCTCTGACCTGTGTAACCGCCACCTGTGAGGTTAGCCTTGATGTCATACTGCTCAACTACACCGAGGAGGTTGAGGGGCTGCTTCACGACGAACTGGATCAGTTCTGATGGGAAATAATCAGCAAGCTCACGCTTATTGATGGTGATTTTGCCAGTACCTTGTGTAAGGTACACGCGAGCAACGGCGCTCTTACGGCGACCAATTGCGTGGATATATTCTACTGCCATACCTTATGCTTATTTGAGAGAGTTAATATCAAGTGTTACTGGCTTCTGAGCCTGCTTGTCGTGCTCAGCGCCTTCGAAAATGTAGAGATTCTTCAGCACGTTTCTGCCGAGGATGCCCTTAGGAAGCATACCCTTGACAGCGTGACGGAGCACTTTCTCATATCCGTTTGGACGCTTCACCATCTCAGCATAAGTTGCCTTGTGCTGACCGCTTGGATAGCCAGAGAAAGTGATGTACACCTTCTGATTCTCCTTTGCACCAGTAACCTTAATCTGGTTGGCATTGATAACGATTACATTGTCGCCACAGTCCATGTTGGGTGTGAAGACGGGTTTGTACTTACCGCGAAGTACCTGTGCTACTTTGGATGCGAAACGACCCAGGGTCTGTCCTGCTGCATCCACTACCACCCACTTCTTTTCTGCTGCTTCAGGGGTGATGTAGCTTGTCTTGAAACTGTTTGATTGCATTTAACCTTTTGGTTTTAATAATTAATAATGTGTGTTCGCTGCCAGCTCGACGTTGCCGTGCGACTGACGTACTGTGCCCATCGGTTTCCCTTTGGGTTTTCTGCGTTTCACGGACCGCATTTCCACCTACGCGAAAGATGCTATCCACACAGAGCACGAGGCGGCTTTCGCTGCCTCTCGATATAAATCGGCTTGCAAAGGTACTGCTTTTTGCCAAAATGGCAATGCTTTTTCTTGTTTTTTTTGATGTTTTTGCAAGTTTTCTCTAACTTTGTACGCAAGAACGCGTTTTTGTACAATGGGAATATACAACGAATATGGTTTTTGGCTGAAGGAGCAGCTGGGTGTGAAGACCCAGAAAATCTCTCTCAACGCTGGCTTCACCTGCCCCAATCGCGACGGTCGGGTGGGCACAGGCGGCTGCACCTATTGCAACAATCAGACGTTCAATCCCGACTATTGCATCACGGAAAAGTCCATCACCCAACAGCTCGAGGAAGGCAAGCAGTTCTTTGCCCGCAAATATCCCGACATGAAGTATCTGGCTTACTTTCAGGCCTACACCAACACCTACGACGCTCTCGATCGTCTTAAAGCCAAATACGAGGAAGCGCTTTCCGTTCCTGATGTCATCGGCATCGTCATCGGCACCCGTCCCGACTGTATGCCTGATGCCTTGCTCGACTATCTGGAAGAGTTGAATCGTCGCACCTTCCTCGTTGTCGAATACGGCATCGAATCCGTCTATGATGCCACGCTTCTGCGCATCAATCGTGGGCACACCCACGCTCAAACCGTCGATGCCATCACATGCACCGTTGCTCGTGGCATCCGTGTGGGCGCACACCTCATTCTCGGCTTGCCAGGGGAGAGTAGGGAAGCCCTTCTCCACGAAGCGGAAATCCTCTCTTCGCTTCCCGTCACGTTGCTCAAACTCCATCAACTGCAACTCATCAAGGGCACTCGGATGGCGGAAGAGTATCTTGCAAATCTCGCTGACTTTCACCTCTTCACGCCTGAGGAATACATCGACCTTGTCATCGACTTCATCGAACGCCTCCGTCCCGACATCATCCTCGAACGCTTCGTCTCCCAATCCCCCTCAAGCCTCCTCGCCGTTCCTGGCTGGGGCTTGAAGAACCACGAATTCGTTGACCGTCTCCATCGTCGCCTCACACAAAGAGACGCCCACCAAGGACGCCTCTTTCACTCCTAAACTCTCACCTCTCACCTCATGTCCTGTATGCAAGCATATCATGCTTGCCCTCATTCCTTCTTCCTTTCCAACACGCTCACAAACTCCGTCTCATACCCCAGTTTCCTCATCACCTCGCTGATTGCATCCTCGGCAAACCGTTCTGCCTTTCGCCGATTGCTGGGCGTGTCAAACCTTCTCTTGATTTGCCCCTCCACCTTCCGCTTCATCGCGTTCGTGTTGGGCAGATGCTCAGCCCAGTAGTTGCCGTCATCCGACAGGAACGAGGCACTTTGTGTCGTCGCCACATACTCCACATCAGGCAGCTTCACATAAATGGTCTTCGTCGAATCCACTGCCTCATATTCCACCTTGTCGAGGTCAATCACATAACTGCACTTCTGCGTCATCGTCTGCACACACGAATGTTCCTCGTCAGGCAAGATGAGATTCCTCTCCGTAGCCCGTTGCAGGGTGTAGTCCTCCATCATCGCGCTGCACACATAAATCTCACCTCGTGGACGAATCTCCTCGATGCTCGCCATCGTCTCCTCCATCGGAATCACCTCCTCCCTCTGCTCCACACACCGCTTGATGAGCACTGCACCAACAATGCCCACCACCACGACACACACCAATATGATCCATCCTCTATTTTTCATTTTCTCTAAACTCTAAACCCTTTCTCCTTTCTCATCACAATCACCTCCACGTTCTTCATTCCAATGTCCTTCACAATCGCCTCAAACACCACCTTGGCATTGTTCTCAATGTCGCGATTCACCATCTCCGAGAAGTCCTCCTTCATCACCGCCCGATACGCCTGCTCCATCAGCTGATCCACCTCCTCATGGCTGATTCTGTCGCGCAAACCCGATGACATCCGCACCACAGCCCCTTCTTCCACCTTCGCCTCATAGCCCGAGTCAATCACCTTCGGCTCTGGCAACAGAATCACCACCGCCGTGCTGTCATCCGTCAGTTTCACGTCATCGATGGTCAGGTCGCGCAGATCATACCCATACTTGATGGTCACATCCACAGGCACGATGCACTTCCTCTCCCCATACTTCCACGTCCTCGGGTCCTTCAACTCAAACTTCTCATGCTTGCTCGAATCGTATATCGCCAGCTTCCTCACCCTCACTTCCGTCGTCACCAAATCCGCCTTCTGCTTGATGCGTGACAGGATGACCGACTCCACCTTCGGCTTCTCCTCGCCCGTCCTGTCCCCACAACCATTGCACGAGACCAGCGAGAGCACCGCCAGCAGCGCCCCTGCAAATAGAGAGATGTGTAATCGTTTCATCATATAACTTTTGATGTGCAAAGATAATACTTTTATTTTGATTGGACAAAGGGTTCGGTACGCTTTTGTTGCC
The DNA here is from genome assembly GCA_017614895.1 of Bacteroidaceae bacterium. Lineage (GTDB taxonomy): Bacteria > Bacteroidota > Bacteroidia > Bacteroidales > Bacteroidaceae > Minthosoma. The sequence goes on from JAGAAZ010000117.1 coordinate 16,986, forward strand.
GAATTGTTTGGAGTTATCAGAATAATGATGTAATTTTGCAAAATAAAACAACAAGGTATGAAACAACTCTGTAAACTGATTTCTGACTATATGGGCGTGCTGGTGCTGGCAGCGGCAGTGGTGGCGCTCGTTGTGCCCAGCGCGTTCAGCGGCATCAAGCCGACGGTCATCAATCCGCTGCTGGGCGTCATCATGTTCGGCATGGGCATGGCGCTGAGGTTGGAGGACTTCAAGATTGTCTTCAGTCGCCCGAAGGACGTCATCATCGGCTGTGTGGCGCAGTTCACCATCATGCCGCTGCTGGCATGGGGACTGGCAAAAGCATTCCAACTTGACGAGGCACTGGCTGTGGGCGTGGTGCTCGTGGGCTGCTGTCCAGGTGGCACGGCCTCGAATGTCATTACTTATCTGGCGAAAGGCGATCTCGCGCTCTCTGTGGGAATGACAGGTGTTTCCACCTTGCTGGCTCCGCTGCTGACACCCTTGCTGACCTGGGCCTTGGCAGGCAAGAGTGTCGATGTGGATGTGGTGGGCATGTTGTTGAGCATCCTCTGGGTGGTCATCCTGCCCATCGTGGCTGGACTCGTCGTGAAGGGACTCTGGCCGAAATTCACAGAACGTATGACAGCCTACCTGCCCGCCGTGTCGTCGCTGGCCATCGCCTTCATCGTGCTCATCATCATCTCAGCCAATGCGCAGAAATTGCTCATGGGCGGTATGGTCATCATCCTCGTGGTGGTGCTCCACAACCTCTGCGGTCTGAGCTTGGGCTGGCTCATCGGTAAGCTGCTGCGCCTGCCCGACGCCAAGCGCCGTGCCATCAGCATCGAGGTGGGCATGCAGAACAGCGGTCTCGCCTCGTCATTAGCCACACTCCACTTCGCTGCCTATTCTATGGCCCCCATCCCTGGTGCCATCTTCAGCGTGTGGCACAACATCAGCGGAGCACTCGTCGCTCGGTTGTATGCGAGAACAGATAAAACACAAACAATGTAAACTTACAAGACCCCTCCAACTCCCCTGTTTAGGGGAGAGAATGGAGTCGGAGGGGTCTTTAATCTCCGTCAGGGTCGTCCACGGTGCCGTGTAGAGCTCGGGCATCATCACGTAACGCCATACGCCAGCGTCCGTCTTACTGAACTTCATCAGTTTCTCTTGTGCTTTGACTTTCAGTGCCATAATAATTGATTAATGGTTAATGGTTATTAGTTAATGGTTCTCTTTTCTGCCTCCCTAGGCAGGGAAAAAGTTTTTCCTAACTAGGGCGCAAATTTTTGTGGTTCTGAATCACACCGTGTGGTCACGATGGTCATGGTCATTTTGGTCAAAATCGTTTTCTGGTTGTCAAAATCCGCCACTATATATAAATAATATTATTTATATATAGTGAGCCAAATGACCGCATCCGAAATTGAAAATGACCATTTTGACCTTGACCACTTTGACCGCTATTGGGTTTCCTCCACATTACACTTCTCACATACAAATCCGCTTCCTTTCCGTTCTTATTCGGTTCAGGAGGCGGATTTTTTATGTCCGTAACTTTGCATCGTGAAACAAATCACGAACGATCTTTGCGTTGCCGCGCTCTTTGACTTACTGGAACAAATTAAATTGAGGTGAGAGGTAAGAGATGTGAGGTGAGAGAGTTCACGTAGACGATGAAGACAAAGGGGGAGCCATTTTGTCCACCCCTGGTGGAAGTCAGAGAGTTATCGTCATCAACGAGAGCGGTCTCTACTCCCTGATTCTCTCCTCCAAACTGGAACATAGCCACCGATCTGATGGACCGCGACCTGGTGCGCCTGCGCACGCATGTCTCCTATTCACTGAAAGGAGAGAAGAAGGTGCGCACGAATATGACGTGGACCATGAAAGGTCTGCTGAAAGTGCAGAACGACAAGAGTTTTTATCAGTTCAAGGCAATGGCACTGGTGGAGAACGGCAACGGGTGTGCCAATCTCATCAGGAGGGAAGAAATCAAGAAGGGGTATAAGCTGGCGTTTAGGTAATAGCCTCCCAATAGAATACAGGATGTCGTGATGCGTAAAATGTTAAATATTCCTAAAAGGAGGGTGGAATACACTCTCCTTTCTTGTAGGTTAAATAAATAAACATTAAATTTGTGGCATCAATTCGACCTTAAAACAAAAACATATACTAACTTTTAACATTCTTAAATCAATCACAACCAAAACTAACAATTATGAGAAAGACATTACTACGATTTGCGATGACGTGCATAGTTGCCGTCCTTGCTGTGAATGTCAGCATGGCCGCTGTGAGCATCCCTACTTCGGGTTTCTGCGGTGATGGTGACGACCCTGAAGCGGTCCAATGGTCATTTAACATGTTGTCTGGTACCCTTACCATCAGTGGCGAGGGTGCGATGGCAGATTTTGCGAGTGGCGATGCCGCTCCTTGGTATGACTGGCAAAATGACATCACGAACCTCGTTGTGGAAGAAGGTGTCACTCGTATAGGCAACTATGCTTGTTTCCAGTATCCACAGTTGACGAGTGTGTCTATGGCTGGTTCTGTGTTCAGTATTGGTGAGAGTGCCCTTTCTTACAACTCATCTCTTGTTACAATCACCTGTATGGGAACCATGATGGTACCTTGGTTTGATTCAGACATTTTTGAAGGCTGCAATGCGCTCACAGCCATTTTTGTGCCAGAAGCAGCATTGGACTCTTACCAGAATGCTGACTGCTGGTCACCATACGTGTCCCTTCTCCAAGTCAAACAGGAAGAAGGAGAAGAAGAGGAGGACGACCCGACAATCGGAGGAAGTGTGACAGTGGAAATAGGCAAGGCCAGCTACTCTCACGACTTGCCCATCACAGCAAGTCACTGTTACTCGCTGAGTCAGCAGGTGTTTACTGCCGACGAAATCAATCAAAAGGCTGGCAACATCTGGAGCCTTGCCTTCAACACAGAGGTTGGTGATTTGACACGTAATTTGACTGTCTATGTCACTAAGACCGATCAGACGTGGCTCAGTAGTGGTGATTGGCAGGCCGTGACAGAAGACGATTGTGTATTCAGTGGAGACGTTAAGTTCGTTTCTGGACAGTGGAACAGCATCGACTTCGATAAACCGTTCAAGTATGACGGGAAGTCGAACCTCGTGGTGACTGTCAATGACAACACGGGCAAAAAGGACGGAAGTTTTGCTGTGCTGGCGAACTATGTGTTCTATGGCAGCGGTCAGCAATGTATTACCGCTTACGATGAAAAGCATAGCATCAATCCGTTGGATCAGAGTACCATCGAGAGTGCCAGCAGCAAAGGTGCATACTCTTACAAGAGCCAGATTCGCTTCACCTTCGAGGACTATCCTCAGCCTGCTGCATTCGTTGTCAATGACATCGCCGATACAGAAGCTTTGGTGCAGTGCTCTTTACGTGGAGAAGCTACAGCTTGGAATCTGCGCTATCGCAAGGTGGCTGCTGAAGGCGAAGAAGAACAGAGATGGGTGCAGGAAAACGATTTGACGAGCCGTTCATTCACCCTCGATGGATTGACACCTGCCACTCAGTATGAGGTACAGGTTCAGGCTATCTTTGACGAGGACAATCAGAGTGAGTGGAAGGACCCTGTGGTATTCACTACTAGTTGCTGCCCTCTTGAGGATCAGGCAGATTTGATTTATGCCCTTAAAAGTAATTACAGCGATTGGTTTAATTTTGCTGTACAAATCATGGACATTACAGATGAAAAAAAGCCTGTTGAAGTCGCTTATTTGCATGCACCAACTTATGAACTGTTTGGAGGTTCCATCCCACTTTGTTGTGGGCATAAATATCAGGTTAATTGGATATATGATGCTGACCATGCGAATGTCAACAATGCCTTCTCATTCGCTCTTTACCTCGAGCCAGGTGATTTGCTTTACAGCATGGCAAGGGGTGAGGCTCCTGAAGAAACAGCTGAGCTCACCACCTTCGTGATGGACTGCACACCTTATTGTACACTAAAGCCCCAAAACTTGACGGTTGCAGGCACCACCTTTGAGTCTGCCACCATCTCGTTTATCTCAGAGACAAGGGCTGGTGAGGTGGTTTATTCCACTGAAGCTGACTTTGATCCAGACAAAGTTACTCCAACGAGTGTGGAATTTACTGCATTAAGTGTCAGTGAAGACTTCTGGGGAGGTGTTCCCGACAATGCCTCGCTGACGTTGACAGGTCTGGAGCCATTAACAGAATATTATGTTCGTGTGCGCAGCGTGTGTGTAGGAGAATCTAATGGTCACAGTCGTTGGAGTGAACCAATCAAGGTGACGACAGGTTCAAGATATGATGCTCCGACACAAGTGATTGCAAAAGCTGCCAATAGTCGTGCAGAGAATCTTTCATGGGGAGGTCGAGGCAATGAAAAAGCTTACAACCTCTACTACAGAAAGCTGGCTCAAGGTACACCTGTTGATATAAGTGATATCCAGACTTTCGGTGGCGACAACGGCAATGGTTTCGATAGCGGCAGCTGGGGTGAAGGAATATGGAGCTCTTATGGCGATCGCCCCTTCAGCAATACTCTCTTCGTGGGTAACATTCCTGCAGGCAGTAGCTTCGGCTTCAAGGCTGGAAACGGCAAGACTGGCGGTGGTGCAGTGAACTTCCTCTATGGCATGAAGAAGAAGGATGCTGACCTCACGGCTGAACAGACGATGAAGAAGTTTGATGGGAAGTGTCTTAACGATACCGAACGTGCTGCAAGGAAAAAAAGGTTGGAGTTACTCCTTTTTGCTGCTCAGGAATCATTGGAAGCTGTTAAGACTATGTTAGAGCGGGGTGAAATTTCGCAAGCGGATTATGAGAAAGAAGTTGAAAGATTGAACGATGTAATTGAAAACAACAAGGCAGGCCTTGAGACGCTTAACGCTTTGCCCACCGATGCCGAGAAACTGGCACGCATGAAAGAGCTGGAGGATAAAATCGTCAACTACGACAAAGGATCTCATGTTGATATCACCAAGGAGGAACGGGATAACATGCAGCGTGAATTGAACGAGCTGCGTGCCATCACCATGAATGCTGAGAATCCTAATAAGGACGGTTTTATTATTATTGCCCCTGACGACGCATTGCAGTCATCTCAAGCTAAGACTCGACGTGAGGCAAAGGCTGAAATGGATACCTACGTGTTCTTTATCCGTCATTCCGATCCCAATGGTGTGCTGCTGGTGAAAGATTTGACCATCACACCGCCTGATCAAATGAACGATTGGATTCTGATTCCTAACGTCAAGGGTACGAACTATACACTCACAAACTTAGAGCCTAACACTGCTTATGAGGTGATGGTGGAACCTATCTATGAAGATGGTAATACTGGTACACAAAGTCCTATCACCGTGTTCACCACCATTGGCGAGGAGACAGATCCTGTGCTGGCAGACTTCTCTGTAAGCGAGGAAAAGAAGGTGAACTTCGCACATGGTAATTTGCGCTATCAAGGTGACATCTACGAGGGGACATGGTCGATGGCTAAGCAGCAGTATGACATATTTGGCGAAGAGAACGTGGAGAACACGGAGCATGGTAGCAGCTATGTCGCTGACCTGAGAGATTTGTTCTGCTGGAGCACCTCTGAGAACTACTTTGGTGTATCGTCTTATTATTATTATGACGATGAGGACGCATGGCCAAAGTTCCAAGGCGGCTTTGCTGATTGGGGTACGAGCGGCGGACTGATCAATGACCTTGGTGATGGCTGGACGACTCTCTCGAAGGACGAGTGGATGTACCTGCTCACCCAACGTGAAAACGCTGCTAACCTCGCAGGCTTCGCAACTGTGGCTGGCGTAAAGGGTCTTGTGATTCTGCCTGATGAATGGAATGCTTCTGCATTGGTATCCACCTACACAGCTGAAGAATGGACAACGATGGAAGTTGCAGGAGCTGTGTTCCTGCCAGCTGCTGGACAGATGAGCACAACTTACGAGGATTACACTGCTACCACCACGTTTACTGAGACTGGAGCTTATTGGACCAGCACGCCAAGCGATGAGGAGATGGACAATGTGGATCATTTCGCTTATGGCTTGACTTTCGATGATTCTCAGACGCAATTGGCAAGCCTCTCGCGTCGCACCCACTATGCTGTTCGTCTGGTGAAGGTGGTTTCTAAGACAGACAAGACCGCTCTGAATGCGACCATCGAGATGGCACAGCAATTCTACGACAGCATGACGGATGAGGAGCAGGCAGACATCTCTGCTACACTGAAGAATGCCATCGATGCGGCCAAGACTGTAGCCGATAAGACGACTGCTACCCAGGAGGAAATTGACGCAGCCAAGGCAGAACTCGATGCCGCTTTGCAAACAGCTAAGGAACAGGCGGAGGAGATTGCCACAGCCATCACCTCTGCTCAGACCGATGCTGCCGAAGATGATGCCTGGTATGACCTGACGGGTCGCAAATTACAAGGCAAACCTACACGGAAGGGCGTCTTCATCCATCTTGGCAAGAAAGTAGTTATCAACTAAAATGTAAGCTTATTGGGGGCAGGTTTCAAACCTGTCCCTTTTTCTCCTTAAATGTAGTTAATTTATTGGAATAGATAGAGCCTATCACTTGTTATTAAGAAAGAATTGTGTAACTTTGCAATTGCTTATGTGGAAGTGTTAATTTTCCTCATCTGAAGACATGAACGAAGTGAATCGAGAATTGGAAATCATTGCTCATATCCGCAGTGAAGTGACAGGTAGCAAGATACCTACGGGCGAGAACCTGTTTCTGGTTTGGGGCTACCCGACGGCTTTCTTCCTGTTGATGGAATTTATTGCGCTGCAGCTGTGGCACGAGAATTGGTGCGAATGGCTCTGGGCTGGCATTCCACTCGTGGGTGCTCCTCTGATGATGTATTTTCTGGAAAAGGACTACAAACGCACAGGACGAAGGACACTCGACCAGAACGTCATTTTGCAGATGTGGATCTACGTGGGCTTCATCAGTTTTATAGGTGGCGCCACGATGGGTTTTGCTGGCATCTTCGAGATGGCTTATTGTACGTTTCAGGGATTGCTCATTGGCATGGGCTGTTTCATGACGGGTGTTATTTTGCGCTACCGACCTAAACAGGTGTGTGGTGTCATCGCTACAGTCTTGTCGTTTTTCCCCCTCTTCTTTCAGGGCGAACTTTGGTCTTGGCAACTGCTGATTGCAGCCATCGTGACAGTTGTCGCCTTAATCATTCCAGGACATTTGTTTCACCAATACGTAAAGAATTATGAGTTTTAAGTTTGCTGTTATCAATCCGTTGCTCCACAGTGAACTGCGGCTAAAAATCATGGTGGCTCTCGATAGCTTGGAGAGTGCCGACTTTGTGTATCTTTGTGAAATAACGGATTCCGCACGAGGAAATCTAAGTGTGCAGATCAAGACATTGCGGGAGGCTGGATACTTGGATGTGGCCAAGAGTGGAGTGGGGCGTTTGTCCCATACGGTATGTCGCATTACTGATAAGGGCAAGGAGGCGCTTCGTGCTTATGAGCGGAGTCTCAGGAACCTCTTTTCCGAGGAAGTGCCCTCACGAGAATCTTCCTGTCCATCTGCGGCAGGATAACTTATTTGTGACGTGTCTAAATAATAACCACCAATGAATAACCTAATGATTAGAAAGATTTTGGCTGTCGCTGCCCTTTGGATGGCGGCGATGGCTGTGTGTGCACAGCAAATTAAGCTTGAAGATATTTTGGGTGGCAGGTACTTTGCGCACTCGGTGAAGCGTGTAAGCCCGATGGCGGACGGGGAGAGTTATGCGTGTGTGAGTGATGATGGACAGAAGATTGAACGTTGCTCGTTCAAGACGGGTGAGGTGATTGAAATGCTGTTCGATGCCTCGACTGCTCGTGGGACTGTCATCCGCAGGGTGGAGGGCTATGTCATGTCGCCAGATGAGAAGAATATCCTCATCGAGACGAATCGGACACCTATCTATCGCCGTTCGGCAACGTCCACATATTATATATATAATGTGAAGAACAAGACGCTGACACCGCTTTCGGAGGGTGGTCCGCAGGAGTGCCCGAAGTTCTCGCCCGACGGTAACCAGATTGCTTTCGTGAGGGACAACAACCTCTTCTTGGTGAAACTGCTCTTCAACAATGCGGAGAGTCAGATTACGAAGGATGGTGAGCGTAACAAAATCATCAACGGCAAGCCTGATTGGGTGTATGAAGAGGAGTTCTCGTACAATTGCGCTTATGATTTCTCTGCCGACAGCGAGATGCTGGCTTGGGTTCGCTTTGATGAGTCGAACGTGAAAACTTTCTCGTTCCCTTGGTACAAGGGTTCGTTCCCCTCGAAGGACGAATATGCGCTTTATCCGGGCAATTATGAGTTCAAGTACCCCAAGGCTGGTGAGGAGAATGCGAAGGTGTCGGTGCTGACGTATGACATCAAGAGCCGTGTGACGCGTACGATGCAGGTGCCGCTCGATGCTGACGGCTACATTCCACGCATTCAGTTCACGGGTGAGAAAGACAAGTTGATGGTGCTCACGCTCAACCGTCATCAGGACCGTCTGGACTTCTATGTGGTGAATGCACGTAGCACCACTGCCCAGCTCATCTTGAGGGAAGAGGACAAGCGCTATGTGGACGAGCCTGCGTATGCGGACATCGATTTCTCGGGCGACCAGTTCGTCTTGTTGAGTGAACGTGACGGCTATCAGCACATGTATCTCTACACTATCGGTGGTCAGTTGGTGCGCCAACTCACCTCGGGCGAGTATGAGGTGACGGATTATTATGGCACCGATGCTTCTGGCAAGAACTTCTATTATGCCAGCAACGAGGGAAGCCCCTTGGAGAAATACATCTATAAGGTGGATGCATCGGGCAAGAAAACGAAACTTTCTTCTGAAAAAGGCTATAACGAGGCTGTGTTCAGCAAGGGTTGTCAGTATTATCTGAACACCTACTCCAATCTGAACACTCCACCTGTCTATATGCTTTGCAATGCGTCGGGCAAGGTGCTGAAGGTAGTGGAGGATAATGCGGAACTGAAGGAGAGACTTGCTGCGCTTCCGCTGGGAACGGTGGAACTCATCTCTGTCAACACGGGTGACGGCATCCAACTGAACGGATGGATGGTGAAGCCTAAGAACTTCGATGCTTCTCGAAAGTACCCTGTCATCATGTACCAGTATGGCGGTCCAGGATATCAGATGGTCTTTAACTCCTACGAGAATGGCTTCATGGGCAATCTGATATGGGAACAGCATCTGGCGGAGAAAGGGTATGTTGTTGTCTGCGTGGATGGACGAGGTACTGGTGGACGCGGTTCTGATTTCAAACGTTGCACCTACATGAAATTGGGCGACCTCGAATCGCGTGATCAAGTGGAAACGGCGCTTTGGCTTGCCAAACTCCCGTACGTGGACGCATCTCGCATCGCCATCTGGGGCTGGAGTTATGGCGGCTTCAATACACTCATGTCCATGTGTGAGGGTAGGGAAGTGTTCAAATGCGGTGTGGCTGTCGCTCCCATCACCGACTGGCGTTTCTACGACACCGTCTATACGGAGCGCTTTATGCGCACCCCACAGGAGAATCCGAAAGGCTACGACTGTTCACCTCTCCATCGCTATGAGAAGATCAAGGGCGACCTCCTGCTGATTCATGGTATGGCGGATGACAATGTGCATTTCCAGAACTCTGCCGAACTTGCCGAAGCTTTCGTGCAGTCGGGCTACCAGTTCGATATGCAGATTTACACCAACCGTAACCACAGCATTTACGGCGGTAATACGCGTCGTCATCTCATCACTCGCATCGAGAATTTTTTGGACGCTCATCTGCTCAAATAAATCTGTTTTTCCCTACAAAAAGGGGCAAAGAGACACTCGTTTCTCGTCTTCTTTGCCTCCTTTTTGTTCTAAATCCCCTTTTTTCTCATTTTTCTCAAAAAAAAGTTCCCCGAACGTTTGGTCAGTTCAGAAAAAGGTCGTACCTTTGCACTCGCTTTCCGAAACGGGGGCAAGAAATTCGATCTTTGACAGACTGCGAACATAACAGAAGACAAGCAGCGCGCACACATTATATAATATATATAGGCGTGCGCACAAGCATACAGTCATTCCTTTTAATGAAGACATAAACGAACAATGG
>JAGAAZ010000118.1 GCA_017614895.1 Bacteroidaceae bacterium
ATAATTGGATTATTGTTTGCATATATGAAATATTTTTCGTAACTTTGTAGGGTAAAAGATGAGGAGCAAGGGGCAGGGGGCGAGAGTCTGAAGAAAAGCGGGAGGCGGGCACCCGATGTAGCTGTCCGCAGCAACACAAACACAAAATACACAAACACAATGATTGAACTTTATTTGAGTAAGGTGACCGAGACTTCGGAAACCGAACAGGCGGGCAAGATGTACGCCCGAGTGAGTTACAAGCAGGCGATGACCATTCAGGACATGGCACGCCACATGGCTGAGCACAACACGGTGTTCTCCGAGGGTAGCATCCTGGGTGTGCTGGCAGCCTTCTTTTTTTAATGCTACGAGCTTGTTCGCCTGAACACCGCTGAATGTTAAGAAAAAAGGTACTAACGTTCGACAATAAAAGTAAAAATTTTGATTTTTCCTTTGTATTGTGTTCGATTTGCACTAACTTTGCACAAAATTCAACCTATCAACGTTCTAAATAATTAGAAAAACATGAGTGAAGCAAGACCTTTCAAGGTATTTTCAGGTACAAAAACAAGGTACTTGGCAGAGCGCATCTGCCAGAGTTTGGATTGTCCTCTTGGCAATATGGTGATTTCACACTTTGCCGACGGGGAGTTTGCCGTGTCGTTCGAGGAGTCCATTCGAGGCCATGATGTGTTCCTCGTGCAATCCACCTTCCCCAACAGCGACAACCTGATGGAGTTGCTGCTGATGATTGATGCCGCCAAGCGTGCCAGTGCCCGCAGCATCGTGGCTGTCATCCCTTACTTCGGATGGGCTCGTCAAGACCGCAAGGACAAACCACGTGTGAGCATCGGCGCCAAACTTGTAGCAGACCTGCTCAGTGTGGCTGGCATCGACCGCCTCATCACGATGGATTTGCATGCCGACCAGATTCAAGGTTTCTTCGATGTACCTGTTGACCATCTGTATGGTTCACTCGTGGAAGTTCCCTACGTGGAGGCGTTGAACCTGCCCGACCTCGTGATTGCCACTCCTGACGTGGGTGGTGCCAAGCGTGCACGTCTGTTCGCCAAGAAACTGAATGCGCCACTCGTGCTTTGCAACAAGACCCGTGCCGCTGCCAATGTGGTGGAATCCATCCAGATCATCGGCGAGGTGAAGGGTAAGGATGTGGTGATTGTGGATGATATGGTGGACACAGCCGGCACCATCACCCGTGCTGCTGACGAGATGATGAAGGCTGGTGCCAAGAGTGTACGTGCTGTAGCAAGCCACTGTGTGATGAGTGACCCAGCCAGCGACCGTGTACAGCAGTCAGCATTGGAAGAGATCGTGTTCACAGACTCCATCCCTTACGCACAGAAGTGTCCAAAGGTGGTGCAGCTCTCTATCGCTGAGATGTTTGCCCGTGCCATCCGTGCCGTATCGGAGCAGAAGAGCGTCAGCGAAGAGTTCAATTTCTGATGAAGTTCGCGATTCTTGCTGCAGGAGAAGGGTCACGACTGGCACAGGAGGGTGTGGAACTGCCCAAGCCTCTGGTCAAGGTGAATGGCGAGGCGATGATCGACCGACTCATCCGCATCTTCAACAATTGCGGTGCGGAAGACATCTACATCATCACCAACAACTTGACAGAACTCACACAAGACCATCTCCGTCAACTGCAGGAGAATGATGAAAAGATACATCTGATTGTCAAGACCACACCTTCGTCCATGCACAGTTTCTATGAGCTTAGGAAGGTGATGGGAAATGGGAAGTTCTGCCTCACGACGGTGGACACCATCTTTCGGGAGGACGAATTCAGGCAGTACATCCAGGCGTGGGAGAATGCCGATGAAGACGGCTTGATGGCGGTGACGGATTATATCGATGACGAGAAGCCTTTGTACATCGCCACTGATGCGCACCTCAACATCACAGCCTTTCTGGACGATGAGCCTCAACCCTATATCTCAGGGGGCATCTATGGATTGAGCGACACCAGTTTCCCCGTCATCGACAAGTGTATCAGCGAAGGTCAATCAAGGATGCGAAACTTCCAAAGGCAACTGGTGAAAGACGGACTTCATTTGAAAGCCTACCCTTTCAGCAAGATTCTCGATGTTGACCACGCCAGTGACATTGAAAAGGCCGAAGCTTTCCTCAATGAATAAAACAAATACTAATTACTAATAATAAACAACAACCTTATGCGAAACAACTATTTATTAACCACAGCTTTATGCGCCCTGTTTGCAATGCCCCTCTTTGCAAGCAACAGAGTCATGCAGAATGCGCCAGAGAATCCTGAAAAGATGGTAGCTTACTTGTTCACCTATTTCAACAGCAATGCACCTGAAGATGAACAGATTTGCTATGCCATCAGTGAGGACGGTTACAACTTCACGCCACTGAACAACGGCGAGCCTGTCATTTCGTCAGATACCATCGCTTTCACTCAATGCGTGCGTGACCCTCACATTCTGCGTGGAGAAGACGGAAAGACTTTCTACATGGTGGTGACGGACATGAAGTCAAACCTCGGATGGTCAAGCAATCGTGGTATGGTGCTTCTAAAATCAACCGACCTCATTCATTGGCAGCACTCTGTCATCAACTTCCCCACCCGTTACACGAAAGAATGGAAAAACGTCATTCGTGTGTGGGCTCCTGAAACCATCTACGACAGAAAGGCTGGGAAATACATGGTGTTCTATTCCTTGCGCACCAGCGATGAAGGTTCGTTCGACAAGATTTACTATCAGTATGCCAACGAAGACTTTACCGACCTCGAAGGTGAACCTAAATGGCTCTTCGATGCAGGCAATGCCACGATTGATGGTGACATCGTTTACAACGAAGCAGACCAACTCTATCACCTCTTCTACAAGCAGGAATCAGGACGTGGCATCTATCAGGCTGTAGCAAAGAACCTGACAGACAACTGGCAGAAATTGGACGGTCATGTTGAGCAGACGAAAGAAGCCGTGGAAGGTGTAGGCGTTTGCAAGAGCCTTGATGGAAAGTCTTGGATCATCATGTATGACTGCTATGCCAACGGACACTATCAGTTCTGCAAGTCATACGACCTTAAGACATTCGAATTTGTACAGAATACAGAAACAAAGGGGAAATTCACGCCACGTCATGGCACCATCATCCCCATCACACAGGCAGAAAAGGACCGCCTTCTGAAGGCATTCCCAAATTTTAATCAGCCCATTCTGGAAGGTTTCCATGCTGATCCAGAGGTGATGTACTCCAACAAGACCAAGAAGTACTACATCTACAGCACAACAGACGGAACGCCAGGATGGGGCGGTCATGACTTTAGCGTCTTCTCTTCCGAAGACCTCGTCAATTGGAAAGACGAAGGAAAGATGCTTGACGTGAAAGGTGACCAAGTGAAATGGGCAACAGGTAATGCATGGGCTCCTTGCATCATTGAGCGCAAAGAAAAGAGTGGTTACAAGTATTACTTCTACTTCTCGGCACACAATCCCCAAACCAACCGCAAGGAGATTGGTGTGGCTGTGAGTGACAATCCGACAGGACCATTCGTGGCAACCGACACTCCTATCGTGACGGATGAAGACCGTCCAAAGGAGGCACGAGGTGGACAAGCCATTGATGTGGATGTGTTCCAAGACCCGAAGTCTGGCAAGTATTACCTCTATTGGGGTAATGGTTTCATGGCTGGAGCAGAACTGAACGATGACATGATGTCCATCAAGAAGGAGACCATCAAGCACATGACCCCACAAGGAGGTACTCTTCAAACGTGGGCATACCGTGAGGCTCCATACGTGTTCTATCGTAAAGGCACGTACTACTTCCTTTGGTCGGTGGATGATACGGGATCTCCAAACTATCATGTATGTTACGGCACCAGCAAGAGTCCATTGGGCGACATCCAGATTGACGAGCAGAATTACCGTGTCATCGAGCAAGTGCCAGAAGAGAAAATCTACGGCACAGCTCACAACTCCATTCTCCAGATTCCAGGTAAAGACGAATGGTACATCGTCTATCACCGCATCAATAAGAACTTTGTGAAAAGAGAGCCAGGTATCCATCGTGAGGTGTGCATTGACAAGATGACCTTTGACAAAAAAGGCAACATCATTCCTGTCAAACCCACGCTCAATGGACCTGAGCCACTTAAACAGACAAAGAAGTGAGTTTGGACATTTGACATTGAACATTTGATATCCCATCATTATGTTTTTTCCCGCAGAATGGCATCAGCAAGCATTTGTGCAACTCACGTGGCCTCATCAGGACACGGACTGGGCAACAGTGTTAGCTGATGCCATTACTTGTTTCTGCGAAATCACCAAGCAGGTGGTGAACTATGAGCCAGTGCTCATCGTGGCTCAATACCCGGAGGAGGCTAAGGAGGAACTGATCAAACGTGGCATCAACCTTGACCGCATCACATTCGTTCCCTGTCCCACCAACGACACATGGGCACGTGACCACGCTTTCATCAGTTGCATTGACGAACAAAACAAGAAGATGATCCTCAACGATTTTCAGTTCAATGGTTGGGGGTTGAAATTCGCTGCAAATGATGACAATCAAATCAACAAGACAGCATTCCCCTTCATTGCCGACATTTATCAGACTCACAACATCAAGGCTGAATATGCCTCTAAACTTGACTTTGTGTTTGAAGGAGGAAGTGTCGAAAGTGACGGAGAAGGCACGTTGATGGTCACCTCAAGTTGTCTCTTGGCAAACAACAGGAACAACACTCTTTTTCAGCAAGATATAGAGGAACGAATCAAGCAATATTTCCATGCTGAGAAAGTAATTTGGATTCATCATTCTTGGTTGGCAGGGGATGATACCGATGGACATATTGACACCATTGCCCGTTTCTGTTCGCCCACCTCCATTGCTTATGTGAAATGTGATAATCCAGCAGATGAGCACTACGGAGAATTGCAAGCGTTGGAGCAGGAACTTCTTGCCCTTCGCACAAAAGAGAATAAGCCATACACACTCTATCCGCTTCCGTTGCCCGATCCATGTTATGACGAAGAAGGCAATCGTCTTCCCGCCACATACGCCAACTTCCTCATCATCAATGGTGCTGTACTCATCCCAACATACAACCAAAAGGACAAGGATATGGAGGCGTTGGCACAAATGAAAAAAGCCTTTCCTGGCCATGAAATCATAGGCGTTGATTGTCGTACTCTAATCCTCCAACATGGTTCTCTGCATTGCTCCACTATGCAATACCCACTCGTCTGAAAAACAGATAAAAACACCTATTATATTGTTCTTTTTCGGAATAAAAGATGATCTATCCAGACAATTTTTCTTTGAAAAAGTAAATTTTGCAAAGTCAAGTTTGCATTTTACAAAAAAACTTCGTACTTTTGCACAAAATTTCGTTTTAAAACAAAATAATCATGGAATCTTTTTTCCGTACACATGCTTATTTGGTAGAGCATCTGAAAGCTCCCGTGCGTCGTGACCTGATGGACGAGATCAATTGGAAAGACCGTATGATTGGTATCAAAGGTGCTCGTGGTGTGGGTAAGACCACCTTCTTGTTACAGTATGCCAAAGAGCATTTTTCTCCGTACGACCATTCGTGTCTGTACATTAACACTAACAACTTTTACGTCCAAAACGTCGGTATTACGGAATTCGCCGGCGAGTTCTACCATTCAGGGGGCAAAGTGTTGCTCATTGACCAAGTGTTCAAGCAGCCTGAATGGAGTACACAACTACGTGAGTGTTATGACCGCTATCCTGGTCTGAAAATCGTATTTACAGGTTCTCCTGTGATGCGTCTGAAAGAAGAGAATCCTGAATTGAATGGCATTGTAAAATCTTACAATCTGCGCGGTTTCTCTTTCCGTGAGTTCCTCAACCTCAACGCTGGTTTGCAGTTGCGGTCTTATTCTCTCCAAGAGATTATTTCCAACCACAAGCAGATTGCCACAGAGATCTTCACAAAGATTAATCCTCGCGAATATTTCCAGGCATATCTTCATCATGGATTTTATCCGTTCTTCCTCGACAAGGTCAACTACAGCGAGAATCTGTTGAAGAACATGAACATGATGATTGAGGTCGATATTCTGCTCGTCAAGCAGATTGAGCTCAAATATCTGGCAAAAATCAAGCAACTTTTCTATATGCTCACCACGAGTGGCAGCAGCGTCCCCAATGTCAGCCAACTGGCACAGGAGTTGGGCATGAGCCGTGCGACCGTGATGCACTACATCAAATATCTGGAGGAGGCTCGTCTGGTCAACATGATTTATGGAAAAGGCGATGAGTTCCCCAAGAAGCCAGCCCGTGTGCTGCTCCATAACTCCAATTTGATGTACAGCTTCTATCCTCGCAGCTTCGATGAGCACGATGTGCTGGAGACCTTCTTCTGCAACACGCTCTGGAAAGATCACAAGGTGAACAAGCACGGCAATCTCTGCTCCTTCCTCGTCGATGAGCAGGTGGAGTTCAAGATTGCTGAACACAGCACGAAACTGAAGAGCAAGGCCAAGGCGCTCTACGCTGTCAACCAATGTGACATTGGCGAAGGCAACCAGATTCCTCTTTGGCTTTTCGGCTTCCTCTATTAATAGTTTTGCAACATATTCAAACAAACATATCAAGAGTGCCGTATCATTCTACGGCACTTCCAATGAATTGTATTATACTTTATATAATTAGTTATTATGGGTAAAGAAAAGAAATTTATCACTTGTGATGGTAACACCGCTGCGGCTCATGTAGCATACATGTTCTCTGAGGTGGCTGCCATCTACCCCATCACCCCATCGTCTCCAATGGCTGAGCACGTGGATGAGTGGGCTGTAGCAGGTCGCAAGAATCTCTTCGGCGACACAGTTCTCGTACAGGAAATGCAGTCTGAGGCTGGTGCAGCTGGTGCTGTACACGGTTCTCTCCAGGCTGGTGCACTCACTACCACCTTCACCGCATCTCAGGGTCTTCTCCTGATGATTCCTAACATGTACAAGATTGCCGGTGAGTTGCTTCCATCTGTATTCCACGTTTCTGCACGTACCGTTGCCAGCCACTCACTCTGTATCTTCGGTGACCACGGCGACGTGATGGCTTGCCGTCAGACTGGTTTCGCTATGCTTTGCGAAGGTTCTGTACAGGAAGTGATGGACCTCTCTGCTGTTGCTCACTTGGCAGCACTTGAGACTCGTGTTCCATTCATCAACTTCTTCGACGGTTTCCGCACTTCTCACGAGTACCACAAGATTGAGGAGATGGATATGGAAGACATCCGTCCTCTCGTTCCAATGGACAAGGTGGCTGAGTTCCGTGCTCGTGCACTCTCTCCAGAGCATCCTGAGGCTAAGGGTATGGCTGAGAACCCAGAGACTTTCTTCGCACACCGCGAGTCTTGCAATCCTTTCTACGAGGAAGTTCCTGCAGTTGTTGAGAAGTACATGGCTGAAATCTCCAAGATCACTGGTCGTGAGTACAAGCCATTCACATATTATGG
Source organism: Bacteroidaceae bacterium (assembly GCA_017614895.1). Lineage (GTDB taxonomy): Bacteria > Bacteroidota > Bacteroidia > Bacteroidales > Bacteroidaceae > Minthosoma. The sequence continues at coordinate 7,466 of JAGAAZ010000118.1, forward strand.
TGCTGAGGACGCTACCGACGTTATCATCCTGATGGGTTCTGCCACTGAGGCTGCTCGTGAGGCTATCGACTACGCTAATGCCAACGGCAAGAAGTACGGTATGGTGTCTGTTCACCTCTATCGTCCATTCTCTGTAGAGCGTCTGCTCGCAGCTGTTCCAAAGAGCGTGAAGCGCATCGCTGTGCTCGACCGCACGAAGGAACCAGGTGCTAACGGCGAACCTCTCTACCTCGACGTGAAGGATGCATTCTATGGTCAGGAGAACGCTCCTGTCATCGTAGGTGGTCGTTACGGTCTCGGTTCTGCCGACGTGACTCCAACCATGATCCTCACCGTTTACAAGAACCTCGAACTCCCAGAGCCAAAGAACCACTTCACTGTGGGTATCGTGGACGATGTCACTTTCCGTTCACTTCCTATCGAAGAGGAAATGGCACTCGGTGGCGAGGGCATCTTCGAGGCTAAGTTCTTCGGTCTTGGTGCCGACGGTACTGTAGGTGCCAACAAGAACTCTGTGAAGATCATTGGTGACAACACCAACAAGTACTGCCAGGCTTACTTCTCTTACGACTCTAAGAAGTCAGGTGGTTTCACTTGCTCACACCTTCGTTTCGGCGACACGCCAATCCGTTCTACTTATCAGATCAAGACTCCTAACTTCGTGGCATGCCACGTACAGGCTTATCTCCGCATGTACGACGTGCTCCGTGGTCTTCGTCAGAACGGTCAGTTCCTCCTCAACACCATCTTCGAGGGTGAGGAACTCGTGAAATTCCTGCCAAACAACGTGAAGAAGTACTTCGCTGAGAAGAACATCACAGTATATTATATCAACGCTACCAAGATTGCACAGGAGATTGGTCTCGGCAACCGCACCAACACCATCCTCCAGTCAGCATTCTTCCGCATCACCGAGGTGATTCCTGTTGACCTCGCTGTGGAGCAGATGAAGAAGGCCATCGTGAAGTCTTACGGCAAGAAGGGTGAAGACGTGGTGAACATGAACTTCGCTGCTGTTGACCGCGGTGGTGAGTATCAGAAGCTCGACGTTGATCCAGCTTGGAAGAACCTCCCAGCTGATCCTGTTGAGGCTAACGACGATCCTGAATTCATCAACAAGCTCGTTCGTCCTATCAACGCACAGAACGGCGACCTCCTCCCAGTTTCTGCTTACAAGGGCTACGAGGACGGTATGTGGGAGCAGGGCACAGCTGCTTACGAGAAGCGCGGCGTGTCTGCCTTCGTTCCAACTTGGGATTCTGAGAACTGTATCCAGTGTAACAAGTGTGCATTCGTTTGTCCTCACGCTGCCATCCGTCCATTCGTCATGGATGAGAAGGAAGCTGCTGGCATCGACGCTGCTAAGCTCGACATGCTGGCTCCAGCACAGCTCAAGGGCATGAAGTTCCGCATGCAGGTGAGCGTCATGGACTGTCTCGGTTGCGGCAACTGTGTGGATGTATGTCCAGGCAAGAAGGGCAACAAGGCACTCAAGATGGTTCCTCTGCAGGGCGAGCTCGGCGAGGCAAAGAACTGGGACTACTGCGTGAAGAACGTGACCAGCAAGCAAGACCTCATCGACTACAAGGCAAACCCACGCGTGAGCCAGTTCGCTACTCCACTCTTCGAGTTCAGCGGCGCATGCTCTGGTTGCGGTGAGACTCCATACGTGAAACTCATCTCTCAGCTCTTCGGCGACCGTCAGATGGTGGCCAACGCTACGGGATGTTCTTCTATCTACTCTGGTTCTATTCCATCCACTCCATACACCAAGAACGCCAAGGGTCAGGGTCCAGCATGGTCCAACTCTCTGTTCGAGGACTTCTGCGAATACGGTCTCGGTATGGCCATCGCCAACAAGAAGATGCGTGCTCGCATCGTGGCAATGCTCAACGAACTTCTCGCCAAGGACGACACGCCAGCAGAGTTCAAGGCAGCAGCCGAAGAGTGGATTGCAGGCAAGGACAATGCAGACGCTTCTAAGGCAGCAGCAGCTAAGCTCGCTCCAGCCATCGAGGCAGGTCGCAACGCTGGTTGCCCAATCTGCAAGGACCTCAGCGAACTCTCTCACTACCTCGTGAAGCGCAGCCAGTGGATCATCGGTGGTGACGGTGCATCATACGACATCGGCTACGGCGGTCTCGACCACGCACTTGCTTCTGGCGAGGACATCAACATCTTCGTCATCGACACTGAGGTTTACTCCAACACCGGCGGTCAGTCTTCAAAGGCTACTCCAATCGGTGCTATCGCTCAGTTCGCAGCAGGTGGTAAGCGCATCACCAAGAAGGACCTCGGTCTCATGCAGTCAACCTACGGCTATGTATATGTAGCACAGGTGGCAATGGGTGCCGACAACGCACAGTGTCTCAAGGCACTCCGCGAGGCAGAGGCATATCCAGGTCCATCACTCGTCATCGCTTACGCTCCATGTATCAACCACGGCCTCAAGGCCAAGGGCGGCATGGGCAAGAGCCAGGCTGAGGAAGCCAAGGCAGTAGAGTGCGGTTACTGGCACCTCTGGCGTTTCGACCCACGTCTCGCCGAGGAAGGCAAGAACCCATTCCAGCTCGACTCCAAGGCACCAAACTGGGACAACTTCCAGGCATTCCTCGACGGCGAAGTACGTTACCTCTCCCTCAAGAAGGTTTGTCCAAACGAGGCACAGGAACTCTTCGACGCAGCCAAGAAGGCAGCTCAGCACCGCTATGCAACCTACGTTCGCATGAGCAAGATCGACTACTCAGCTGAGTAATGCGAAAGCATTTTCGACGAAGTCAATATACATTCTAACATATACTCACGAAGAGAGGGGCGCCCACCAGCGTCCCTCTCTTTCTCGTTCAGCGTTCAGTGGTTCCACACATCGCGTTAGCCCTTATTATACATTATAAATTATACATTATATATTATCAAAGGCACCCCGCATGGCCCTTATTATACATTATAAATTATACATTATATATTAACTTAAGAGCCCGTGTCAAAGCCGCCAGAGCCGCCGTTGTC
>JAGAAZ010000119.1 GCA_017614895.1 Bacteroidaceae bacterium
GGCTCAAGCTGTGGATTACACAGTATTTGTAGGCAATGCCGATGAGGTCATCGCTGCCTATCGTCAGTTGACAGGCGAGGCTCCGCTGATGGCGCAATGGGCTTTGGGTTATATCCATTGTCGTGAGCGTTTCCATTCTCAAGAAGAAATCTTGACCACAGCCAAACGTTTCCGTAGTGAAGGATTGCCTGCCGACGTGATGGTGCAGGACTGGCAGTATTGGGGCAAGTATGGCTGGAATGCAATGCGTTTTGATGAGGCGAACTATCCTGATCCCAAGCAGTTGACGGATGAACTGCACGCAATGAATATGCGTCTGATGGTGTCGGTGTGGTCAAAGATTGACAAGAATTCCGACATAGGCAAGCAAATGCAGCGTGAAGGTTACTATATCCCGGGCACAGATTGGATTGACTTCTTCAACCCAGCAGCAGCCAATGCCTATTGGAAGAACTTCAGCAAACGTCTTGTTCCACTGGGTATTGATGCTTGGTGGCAAGATGCTACAGAGCCAGAGAATGACGACTTGGTGGGTCGTCGCGTTGTGGATGGGAAATACCCGGGCGAGTTGTTCCGCAATGTCTATCCGCTCTTGGTGAACAAGACGGTGTATGAAGGACTGCGTCAGGATGCGCCTGAAAAACGTGCGATGATTCTCACCCGTTGTGCTTTCCCAGGCATTCAGCGTTATGGTTCAGCCATGTGGTCGGGCGACGTAGGTAACGACTGGGAGACCTTCCGTCGTCAGATCTCTGCAGGTCTTGGTATGCAGGCAGCAGGCATTCCTTGGTGGACCTATGATGCAGGTGGCTTCTTCCGTCCCGGCAATCAATATCAGGACAAGGCATACATCGACCGAATGTTACGTTGGATAGAGACCTCTGTCTATCTGCCTTTGATGCGAGTTCATGGCTATATGAGCAATACGGAACCTTGGAACTATGGCAGCGAGGCACAAGGCATTATCTCCGACTGCCTGAAGGAACGTTATCGCCTCTTACCTTATATATATAGTCATGCAGCAGCCGTTTCATTTGAAGGTTCTACCTTGATGCGTCCATTGGTGTTTGATTTCGCCAACGATGCGGAAGCTTTGGCACAGCAGCATGAGTATATGTTTGGCAAGACGTTGCTGGTGAGTCCTGTGACAGAACCAGACGTGCAGTCTTGGAAGACCTATCTGCCTCAGAACCAAGCAGGGTGGTTTGACTTCCGTACGGGCAAGCACTATGAGGGTGGTCAGACGGTGGAAACATCCGTCAATCGTACCAATATTCCTGTGTTCGTCAAGGGTGGCAGCATCATGCCTATCGGTGCAGACAAACAGTATGCCGCCGAGAAAGCTGATGCGCCGATAGAACTGCACATCTATCCTGGAGCTGATGCGACCTTCACTCTCTACGAGGATGATGGAAAGAGTTACGATTATGAGCAGGGCAAGTGTAGCCGAATCGCTTTCATGTGGAATGATGCCACCCAAAGCCTTACCATCGACAAACGCAAAGGTGCTTTCGACGGGATGCCCGTCACCAGAACCTTTGTCGTGGTGAAAGACGGCAAGAAACAAGAGGTCACTTACAAAGGAAAGAAAGTGAACGTGAAACTGTAAAGATAACAAGAAAGCCCTGCTCAAAGCGGGGCTTTCTTATGCTATTTAATGGACCATTCAAGCACGCCAGCACTATATTCTCCCTGTACGATTTCCAGTTTCATCGCTGTGGTCTTCACAGGGTCGAAATTGACGATGTTGGCGGCACCCTTCACGACACTATATGTGGTAGGGTGCTGCACTTCTTTCCAGTCTCCTGCAGCGGTTTTGTAATAGAGTTTCCAGCTGTCAGGAACCCGACAACCGCCCCAAGGACCATCATCAAACCAATAGACAGTGGAGGTGCTGACCGTCTCTGGCTGCTTGAACTCATAAGCGAGCCATTCCGTTGAGTTCTTGCCCGGCCACCAATGGGTGTAGGGGACAGAACGGTCGTTTCCGTCAGCAGGCACCAAGCGGTCGTTGATGGCAGAGAGAGCAGGAAGTCCTGGCTTAGAGGCGGTTATCCTGCTTTCAGAGGCAATGGAGGCAGGGAGAGCGGGTGTGGTGGCGTTCAGGTCTTGCGGAATCCACACCGTCATCTTGCCAGCACCACGATGTGCCCAAGCGTAATAAGGGATGAGCACAAGGCGTTCGTCCTTGGTTTGAAGCTTGCCCTGCTTGTCAAAGTTGAGGGTCTGGGCATCAGTGGTGAGGGTCTGCACCTTGGTGTGCATAATCTCTTTATTGCCCAAAGTGAACTCTGGTTCTTGGTTGATGAGAACGGAGAGAACATCACACTGGTTGTCAGGCCATTCGGCACAATAGACGATGGGTCCACGCTCAATGGATACACGTCCCTTATCAGCAGCCACCTGACCATTGGCACGAACGATGCGAGGCTCCATATCGAAGTGTATTTCCACTTTGTCTCCTTTCTTCCATTGGCGGTCAATGACAAAATAACCTTGTTTCAGTTCGCCCTGCACGGACTGTCCGTTCACCTTGATCGTATAGCCGAGCCGCTTGCCGTCAGCATAAGTGTAGAGGTCGCTGGGCACCACTTCTCCCTTCACCCATCCAGGAATGCGGATGTTGAGGGCATACTTGCCTGCCCCATTGTCAATCTTCAGGGTCACGTCGCCATCCCAAGGGTAGTTGGTCTGTTGCGTCAGTGCAACAGCGGTTTTGCCCACCTTCACATTGACTGTGTTGGAATTGAAGAGATTGATATAGAGTCCGTTGTCCTTCACGGCATAAATGTACTGTGGCAAAGAAGGAATGAAACGAGCCGCATTGGACGGACAGCAAGCACAGCCGAACCAAGCCTGACGTTGGTGCTGACCCATACTCTGGAGAGGGTTCGGATAGAAGAACTTGCCACCATCAATGCTGATGCCAGAGATGACACCATTGTAGAGCGAGCGTTCCAATGCATCATAGTATTTGCTGTCGCCATGCAGCAGGAAA
>JAGAAZ010000120.1 GCA_017614895.1 Bacteroidaceae bacterium
ACAATTTCGACAGCAGAATCATGTACAGGTGGACGCATAGCGGCTGCCATTACGGCACATAGTGGTGCGAGCAACTATTTTCAGGGAGGACTGGTGGCATACCAGAACGAAGTGAAGGAGCAGATGCTGGGCGTGCCTAAGGAAATGATTGACACCTTTGGCGTGGTGTCTCGTGAGGTGGCAGAGGAGATGGTGAAGGGTGCTTGCCGTCTTTTCCGCACGGATTATGCGTTGGCTTCGACGGGTTATGCCGAAGCATGGGAAGGTCATGAAGTGGAGATTTGGGTAGCTTGGGGAAGTGAAGGCGATGTTCATTCCCTTTGCCTGCGCGAAGACTTCGGACGGGTGAAGAATGTGGAGATAGCGACAGAATGCGTATTGGACGAATTCAATAAATATCTAAGAAATAAGCGTGAGGTCAGTAAACCTGAGGAGTCTTTAGCTTAGGAACTGACGTACTTGGTCAAGCATCGCAAGCCCTTTTTCTCTTCCGTGCTGGTAGATGGCACGAAGTTTGGGTTCATCCAGTTCGATGCGTCCGATGTCTAAGGGATGGTCGGGATAGATGGCGAGGATGTTTCCTTGCTGAGCCTGTTCCTCGATGTATTGCAGTTGGGCATTATACATCTCATGGCGACGTGCCATACATTCCGCAATCTTCGGATATTTGTGATGGAATAGACGGAAGAACGGAACCATCTTGTTAGGTTTCTTCTGATAGCCTTTGGGCTGAGTTAGGATGACGATGTTGCGTTCATAACCGATTTTCTGGAAATGCTGGAGAGGGATGCAGTCAACGAGTCCTCCATCCAAGTATTTCACGCCTTCAATTTCCACAGGGATGGAGACAATCGGCATGGAACTGGTGGCGCGGAACCATTCGAGGGTGCTGTCTTCCACTTGGTCAATCTGGCGATAAACAGGCTGGCCTGTTTGGATGTCGGTGCAGACAAGATAGAACGCTGTGGGGTCAGCCTCAAATGCTGCAATATCGAACACATCCAACTCCATCGGCATGGTGTGGTAGGCAAATTCCGCATTTACGATATTGCCCGTCCGCAGAAAGGAGCCCCAACCCATATAGCGAGGGTCGTCCTTGAAACGAATGTTGTACCGCAGACCACGTCCTATCTGATGCGACTTGAAGTTGCAGCCAAACAGCGCACCTGATGACACGCCAATCATGCCGTCAACGGTGATGCCATTCTCCAGCATCACGTCGAGGAAGCCTTCGGAAAAGAGTCCGCGCATACCGCCGCCTTCAAGCACCAGCCCTTTTTTCATGTGTTTGGGTTTCTTTTTAGGTTTTGATACTGCAAAGATAAGGAAAAGTTCAGAGTTTAAGGTTTAGAGTTTAGAGTTTTTTGTATCTTTGCACAAAAATCAAGGAAAATATGCAAAAGAGTCTTTTATTTATTGTGTTGCTTTGTGCTTGCATGACGATGCAGGCACAGAAGAAAAACAATTCTTCGGAGAAGGAGAATGGTCGTCCGAAAGTGGCGCTGGTATTAGGTGGTGGTGGTGCCAAAGGTGCTGCCACCGTTGGTGCTTTGAAGTATGTGGAGAAGTCGGGAGTGCCTATCGATATGGTGGTGGGCACGAGCATCGGCTCCATTGTGGGAGGTATGTATTCTCTGGGTTATCGGCACGAACAGTTGGATTCGCTGTTCCGCACACAGCAATGGGTAAATATGTTTGCTGGCTCGTTGATGGGCGACAGTATTGTCAATGTGTTCCGTAATAATATGGGCGGTGAATACAGCCAGGTCGATTTTGACGATCTTCCCACCCCTTTCCGTTGTGTGGCGGTGGATATCAATAAGATGCGTCAAGTGGTGCTGAAGCAGGGAGATTTGGCTCAGGCGATGCGTGCCAGTATGGCGATTCCTGTGGTGTTCAAGCCTGTGAAGATAGACGGTATGCAACTGGTGGATGGTGGTGTGCTCAACAACTTGCCTGTGGATGTGGCAAGGGATATGGGTGCCGACTATGTGATAGCCGTTGACCTGACGGTGAACAAACACGAGAACTCTTCTTCCCTGTTGTCGCTCTTGCGTCCTGACCTAAAGAAGTACAACAAAAATCGCAAGGATGCGGATGTTTATATCAACCCCAAACTGAAGGGGTATGGCGCCCAAGACTTCTCCTCCAAGAAGATTGCCGAGATGATTGACTTGGGCGAGAAAGCAGGAAAGGCATCCTTGAAAGAAATGAAGAAACTGAAGAAGAGACTGGGGAATTAAGCCAGTCTCTTCTTATTTTGCAGTTGGTGACGATAGATCCACACAAAGTAGAAGCACAGGGACAGGGATGCCAGCACCACGAGGCTGGTCCACAGCAGTGTGGAATTGCTGCCATCCGTACCAGTGCCGTTTAACCAATTGATGGCAGAATGAACGGTGTCCATCACGTTTTCCCTGCAAGAATCAATGAAGTCCTGTGGAACGATGGAATCTTTGCCAACGGAGACATCCACATGTTTTGTAACATGAACGGTGTCTGTATCAGGCACAGGTCTAACAGGTGGACGATAAGGTCTGCCTGGATAGGCAATGTCTAAAAGATTGAACATAAGCGTAATATTTAAAGTGGTTATAAATAATCTCCATATAGATGGTAGCTGGTAAAAATACTGAACGCGAAGAAGAGGATAACCGAGAGTATTCCGATGAGGAAACTGATGGCATTGCACAGGAAGCTGTAGATGACTGCCTGTTTGAAGCTCCGAGTGAAGAACCAGTACCATACAGCCTCGACGAGGAAGACCACCACTTCGCCGATAAGGATGTTGACATTTCTGCCGTCAATGAAGTGGAGGTAGAGGTTCAGCGGCACGTTGGTCAGCACATTGATGGCAATGGAGGACAGTAACACCTTCTTTCGTCTTTCTTTCAGCATCCACAACACCCCATATTCAATGAGGATGGTGAAGATGAGGGCAGTGAGGATGAGCACAATCGATTGCGCTGTCATGAAGAACCGATGCCAAGGTATCAGTGCGGCTGCCAGCAAACCAAATGCCAATCCCTCTTTTCCTCTCAGCAAAGCATTCGCCCAATAGAGGGTGACAGGCATTGTGCAGTTCACAAAGAAGAGTCCTGCGAGTATCACGGGTACATGCATCTCTTTGCCCATGATGATGAAACAGACGATGGCTCCCACCACCATCAGCAGGACGGCTTTCCACATTCCTATGCCTTTGACAATCCATCCGCCCGCCATCTTCCCCAACATGGATACGGCGCCCAACATGAAGATGAGGGGCGTGGTTCTGGGAATGTTGCAGGAGAAGATATCACCTACATACGCACGTCCTGCCACAATGAACATGATGAGAACAATGATGAACCATACGCCGTTCCATAGCTTCACATCAGCAGGAAATACTGCATCGTAAGGTGCTTCCCCTTGGGCGAACTTGAGTGCTACGATTGCCAACACACCAATTCCCAGCAGGAACACATATAGCAATAGCCAAGAGGCGAACACTCCTCCGATGGCTAATCCGAATGCACCTGTGGAAACAAACATGCCCAAGGCACGGATGTCATTCTCCGTGCGGATGGCCGTCTGTTTTCCTCCCCATACGTGAAAGAGCGAATTGCCCATGCCGAGCAACAAGGACATGATCAGCAAGAGGGCTTGCACGATGTTGGGCGTTTCAAACAGCATCCGTATGGAAGCCGTCATCACCCCTAATGTCAGCAACAGCACAGCGCCGAGCAACATCCAATGTTTCTGCCTCATCCTGTCTGCCCACCAACCTGTGAGGGGTTGGGTGAGGAATGCCAAGACATTGTAGGTCACATACATGGTCATCATCTCTTCGCAGTCAGCCGTCGTGAGGTACAGGCAACAAATGCACAGACCATCGACGAGGAAATGCAGCAGGGCATTCACTCCTATTAATCTGAGAGGCATTTGATGGCTGAGTTGTGACATTTTCGACTCGTTTCTGGTTGCAAATGTACATAAAAAAGCGGCACTTGAGATAAAATGAAAGGTTCTTTTTGCCTTTTTTAGATTTTTTATATATCTTTGCCCCATATTTCAAACTCAAAAAATCTAATTCTTATGGACTTTGTCATGATTCTGCAACTGCTTATCGTGTTGGGAGCCCTTTATGTAGGTTCACGTTATGGCAGTTTGGCATTGGGTGCTATTTCTGGCATCGGACTTGCGATTCTTGTGTTGGGTTTCGGCATGAAACCTGGTAATCCTCCCACCGACGTCATCTACATCATTGTGGCTGCTGTCACCTGTGCCGGCATCATGCAAGCGGCAGGTGGCATGGATTGGCTCATACAGTTGGCGGAGAAACTCTTGCGAAAACATCCTGCGCATGTCACCTTCTTGGCACCGATGTGTACCTTCTTCCTCACGGTGCTGGTGGGAACAGGTCACGTGGTTTACACCCTCATGCCAATTATCTGTGACATTGCCCTGAAGAAAGGAATCCGACCCGAACGTCCTTGTGCTGTGGCATC